>SXRC01000104.1 GCA_005793655.1 Actinomycetota bacterium | reverse complement strand
GCCTGCACGATCTACACATTAGTTTCACAATCACGTGTACTACCTAAGTACCGCACAGCCCTTGTTATGTCATCAATGGTGACATTCATTGCGGCATACCACTACATGCGAATTTTCAACTCATTTGAAGATTCATATGTTAATGGCGCAGTCAAGGTAGGAACAGGAGCAGGCGACTTTAACGAGGCATATCGTTATGTTGACTGGATCCTTACCGTACCTCTACTACTAGTTGAGGTAGTAGCAGTTCTAGCTCTTGCTAAGGCAGCGGCTTCTTCATTGATTAACCGCTTAGTTCCAGCATCAGCTGCAATGATCGCACTTGGATATCCAGGTGAGATCGCAACTGAAAACAACACCAAAGTTCTTTGGGGTGTTCTTTCAACAATACCTTTCCTATACATCTTGTATGTATTGTTCGTAGAGCTTTCAAAGTCCCTAGATCGTCAACCAGCAGGAGTTGCAGCAACCATTGGTCGCTTGCGCTTACTGTTGATTGCAACTTGGGGCGTTTACCCAATCTCATACCTTCTTCCAATTCTTGGTCAATCAGCAACAGATCCTGGCGCATTTGTTAATCGCCAGATCGGTTACACAATTGCCGATGTATTGGCGAAGTGCGTATTCGGTCTAACCATCCTTAAGATTGCAAGGATGAAGTCAGAGGCTGAAGGCATGAAGGCGGATGCATAAATCTCTAAAGTAAATTAACGGGGCCAAGAAATTGGCCCTGTTTTTTATTTATAAATTACTGATCATCCGCTCCTGTAAACCACCAAGCCAGACATAAAATGCAAATAATGGCTTTTGCGGATCACCACTTGGCATCAACTCATACTTTTCATATGAAGATTGCTCAATATCTAACCTAACTGCCAAGGCAAGTCGAAGATCATTAATAGCAATTGCCCAGGCGGATGGATCAGTAACTTGAATATCTGCTTTCATTAACTCTTTTTCAACTGCTGAAAGCAGCTGCTGGCGCAAATAAAACAGATGTTTCTGCTTGGCAGTGCGGAGAGAGTTTTCAGTGTATTTGCGAAACTCAGCAGAACTCTCAGCATCTGCATAGGCATTTGGCAATAATCTGCGTAAAACTGGATCCTCTGGTTGTTCCACTGGTGATTGAATATTTCCCATTGCCGCAAACATCAATTGGGCAAATGGATCATCAGATTGATAATGGTGAATAAAATTTGCCTCACCAAGTAATTCAAGTAATTGCTCAACTAGATTTATAAGTATATGTAATTCATCATTACTTAAAGTGATTGTTATTTCAGCTGATTTAGGATCTGCCATGATCATCTCTTTGCAGCGTAGCCCATAAGCCATGTTCATGAAGTTGGGCCACCGCCCGCTCCATCTCCTCCCGGCTTCCAGAGGCAACCACCGCTTTACCTTCAGTATGTACCTGCATCATTAATTTGTGGGCTTTTTCTTTGGGAAAACTAAATAGTTTAATAAATACATAAGTCACATAATTCATTAGGTTTACTGGATCATCCCAAACAATTGTTACCCAAAGGTTGTCAAAGAATTTACTAAGATCTAATGTTTCCTCAACTTGGGTCTGAGAACTCATGGCTGAATTATCTAACTAAAACAGAGAACTCATCACTTTCACCACTAATATTTTTACCACTTTCAGTAATAATCACCTGATAGGTGCTCACTCCTGGTGTAACTGGCTTTATATTAAAGGTAAATGCCCCATTAGCATCTGTAGTCAATTCACCTAGTGATTTACCATTTTCTTTTACCGTCAATTTAATCGCATTAAATTTTGGTAGCAGCTGGCCAGATACTGCATAATTGGTATTAGCTTTTATTGAGGAAGGTAGATCTAATCTAAGTTTTGGGATTACTGAAATAGTTTTCACAGGAGTCTTACCCTCACTTCGCTCCCAGCTGCTCTCTGAAACTAATCTGATCTCACTTTTTTGCCCCACTATTACTGGTGTTGCAATAACACCTGCCGCATCAGTTACTCCCATCGCCAAGGTACGCCAATTACTATCTGAAGAATTTTTGATTTCAAATCTGACATTAAGTGATGCGACAGGAGTTTTGTCAGGAAGCTTAAAGGTGCCTGTCAGATTAAAAGCTGCCCCGTATGCAATCTGCTCAAGATCTGTTGCAATCTCCCCCATCACCTGATCTGGGGCGATTGATTTAGCAATATCTCTCATCACAGTGATTGCAGCTGCATTTTCCATACCGAAGGTCCAAACAGCGATACCACCTAAGCGATATTTGCCAACTAAATTGGTTCTGGCGGCATAACTTTTTTCATCTGGAAACCACACAGTCCTAGAGGCTGTACAAAAGCTGGCTGAATTTGTTGGATCAACATAAGTTTTTTTATATGTAAATGTGGACTCAGCATGAGTTGAGTTATAGGTAATGGGTGCATTATTACTAGCAGCAAGTGTTGCCGCCTCACGCATCACTACTGCAGCTTTTGCGCCAACTACAACTGAAGATGCAAAATCTTTTGGACATACTCCTTCAACTTTTGTAATCCAATCTCTGCCATATCCAGGAATGCCTAAAAATACTTTTGAAGCTGGCATCTGAGTCACCGCATGCTTAACTGCATCCTCACTCCATGGCAGTGGACCAATCGGGCCTGGTGTTACAGTTGAAAAGTCATAAGCCATGATTCTAAGTCGATCTATGTATGGTCCGATTTCAGCCCAAGAGTAAACAGAGTTACCTGCTCGCTTTGTCTCGGGGGCAAAATCAGGTGGAGTAGTGACCGATAAAAGTTTTCCTTGCTCGCGCAGCACAGTTGACAGCTCTTTAATAAAAATAATCCAATTTGGCTTTAACGCGGGCCAGGTGGATCTGCCGTCTTGGGTGTAAAAAACTTCAAAATCCAGATCTATACCATCGTAATTATACTTTAATACTAGCTCCTTAATAGATTGAACTATATTGGTTCTTGAAGTCGGATTAGCTAAAAGATTTGCCAATACTAATTTTTTTGTATCGTCGGTAATTGTTGGTAATAAAAGTAAACCATTTGCTTTTAATCTTGCAATTACCTGTTCCTTTGGTGTTGTGTACTTACCCAGTGCGTACTTATCTTTAATTGTTGATTCCCCAGTTAAGCCATACCAAAATGGTGAGATATCTCGAATTAAATCTAAATTTCCTTCAACAGTTGGCAGATTGCGAGCTAAAGAGTAATCAGGTAGCCAACCAGAGAGAATCCTTCTTGGAGGATTATTAGCATTTGCGGGTGTAAGTGTTGATACCGCAAATGTAAATACGCTCAAGATAATTACTAACTTATGTGACCTCATGAATTTTAGAGTATCGGTTTTAACTGAGAATTTACTTTAAGCGGGCGTGAATCTCTTTACATGTTGGACAGATTGGAAATTTTTGTGGGTCACGATTAGGTATCCACTTCTTTCCACACAACGCACGGACAGCTTTTCCAGTAACTGCAGACTCAGTGATCTTGTTCTTATCAACGTAATGCGAAAATCGCTCATGATCACCCTCATCAGTTGGCGCGAGATCTTGCTTTTCAAGCAGGCCAGTTTTACCTGATTTACCCCGTAAATCATCGAGAAATCCCATAGCCAAATCTTAATCCAACTTTATCGCCTACCATTTACCAGTGAGCACACCATTAAAGGATCTTCTTCGCACCTCAGATCTGTCCAAGTCAGATATTCAGTTGCTGCTAAAGACCGCTGGTAAGTTTGCTAAAAAACCATTGCAAGCTAAAAAAACCTTAGCCAAACGGACAGTAGCAATTTATATGACTAAGTCTTCAACTAGGACTCGGCTGGCATCGGAGAGCGCAGTTGCTCACTTGGGCGGTACTCCTATATTTATGCGTGCTGATGATTTACAAATTGGTCGTGGTGAATCCATCGCTGATACTGCCAGAGTTATTTCAGGATTTTGTACTGCTTTAATTGTTAGAACCTTTGCTCAATCTGATGTTGATGAGTTGGGAAAGTACGCCAGCATTCCAGTAATTAATGCCTTAACCGATGATGATCATCCAACCCAGTTACTTGCTGATTGGCTGACTATTTCAGAACGATTCGGCAAAAGTTTTAAGGATCGCAAGTTTGTATATGTTGGTGATGGGAATAATGTTGCTAACTCTTGGTTGATAATGGGTGCAACCATGGGTGCACATGTTGTAGTTGCAACACCAGAAGGTAAGTGGGCACCAAAGTCAGCTGTAGTAAATCAAGCTAATGAAATCGCTAGGAAGTCTGGCGGTAAAATTGAGGTGCTTACAGATCCAAAATCGGCAGCAAAGGGTGCTAGCGCAATTTATACAGATGTTTGGATGTCAATGGGAGATTCTGAGGCCGATAGAACTGAAAAAATCAACGCCCTTTCATCTTTTGCAGTTACCAGAGAGTTAATGAATCTCACTGCTAAAGATTCTATTTTTATGCATTGCCTGCCAGCTCATCGAGGTGAAGAGGTTGCCGCTGATGTGATTGATGGCGAGAAATCTGTCGTCTGGCGCCAAGCTTTTCATAGGCGCACAACTATTCAATCCTTGCTTTATCACTTAACACGAGGTGAACTAAAGGGTAATAAATAACACATCAGGCGGAAGTATTTTTAATTCTGAGCGACAAAATGAGGAAAGGCTGGGTAGGGTTAGAAAATGCGCGTAGCGGTTGCCAAAGAGATCAGGGCTGGTGAAAAACGAGTTGCACTCGTGCCTGACATTATTTCTAAATTAACTAAGGCCGGTCTTGATGTTGTGATCGAATCAAATGCTGGCTTGGCATCTGAATACTCTGATCAGCAATTTACTGATGCGGGGGCGCAGGTAAAAAGTGGTGATGTGCTGGTAAATGCTGATGTAGTTCTCTCTGTTCAACCATTGACGCCAGCCCAGATAAAGACCCTTAAAAAGGGTTGCATTACAATCTCATTTCTCTCTGCCACCACATCTGCAGAATCAATTGAGGCCGCAGTTTTAGCCGGGGTTACTGCCATATCACTTGAGATGGTGCCAAGAATTTCTCGAGCGCAATCTATGGATGCTTTGACATCACAAGCATTATGCGCTGGATATAAAGCAGCATTAGTTGCTGCTGAATTATCGCCGAAATTTTTTCCACTATTAATGACAGCTGCAGGCACAATTACTCCAGCAAAAGTAGTTGTGTTGGGCGCAGGTGTTGCTGGATTACAAGCAATTGCAACTGCAAAGAGATTAGGCGCTGTTGTCTCTGCATATGATGTCAGACCAGCTTCAGCTGATGAGGTGAAATCGATGGGTGCAAAATTTATTACATTAGAGCTTGAAGCTTTAGAGGGTGCTGGTGGATACGCCAGAGAGATGACGCAAGAGCGTGCAAACAAACAACGAGAGTTGCTTACTCCTTATATTGCAGCTACTGATATTTTAATTACTACCGCTGCAGTCCCTGGCCGAACTGCGCCAGTACTGGTCACAGCCCAGATGGTTTCAAAAATGGCTCCCGGCTCTGTCGTAGTTGACTTAGCAGCTGAGAGTGGTGGAAATGTTGAAGGATCAGTTGCGGGTGAAATTATTACAAACTCAAATGGTGTAAAAATTTGGGGCGGGAAAGATGTACCAAGCCAATTACCATTTCACGCATCTATGTTGTTTTCACGAAACGTGGTAAATCTACTTTTACTAATGAGCAAAGCTGTTGATGGTAAGCCCAATGGCCTTATTGAGCCAGATTTTTCAGATGAGATCATTGATTCAGCCACCTTAACTCACAATGGTGCCAAGCGAGAGAAGAGCAAGTAATGGCTACTGAATTTATGAGTAATGAGATTGCATTGCTTGCAATATTTATTTTATCTATATTTGTTGGGTTTGAGGTAGTTTCAAAAGTTTCAACAACCTTGCATACCCCATTGATGAGTGGTGCCAACGCTATTCATGGTGTTATTTTAGTTGGCGCCATTGTTGTGGCAGATCATGCAAAAACAGATCTTGAACTTGGCTTAGCACTTGCTGCGGTAGTGCTTGCAACGATAAATATGGTTGGTGGCTTTGTAGTTACTGATCGAATGCTGCAAATGTTTAAAGGAAAGCCAAAAGCTAAGAAGGATGCTGGAGATGACAAATGAGTCGTAATCTCTATGATCTAATTGGCTTAGCTGCTGGTATCTGCTTTATATTGGCGCTAAAGGGGCTTTCATCTCCTAAATCTGCCCGTAGAGGTAACTTAATCGGCGCTGTTGGTGCAAGCGTTGCAACCTTAATTGTTTTCTTTTATACAAATGATGGTGAAGCACTGAATAATCAAACTTTAATTCTGGCAGCCATCGCCTTTGGAACCTTAGTTGGTGTACCGGCAGCACAAAAAGTACAGATGACACAAATGCCACAATTAGTGGCGCTATTTAATGGTGTTGGTGGTGGGGCTGCTGCGCTAGTTGCAATAGTTGAGTACCTTAATTTAGGAGAAAAAGCTTCTACAGCAGTTGTTGTTGCTACCGTCTTTACGGTGATTGTTGGTTGCGTTTCATTTTCAGGTTCAATAATTACCTTTCTAAAATTACAAGAGTTAATGACCACTAGACCTGTGGTCTTTCCATTTGGCCGACAAATAATTGCGTTGACATTGATTGGCGTATTAGTAAGTGGTGGTTGGGTTATCTCATCCGGTGGAACCACCCCACTGCTAATAAATGGGCTTTTATCATTGCTGTTTGGTGTTCTATTTGTATTGCCAGTTGGTGGAGCAGATGTTCCAATTGTTATCTCACTACTTAATGCATTTACTGGATTAACAGTTGCTGCTTCTGGATATGTACTGCAAACCACCTTACTAATAGTTGCTGGAACCTTAGTTGGTGCCTCTGGAACAATATTGACTAAGTTAATGGCGCAAGCAATGGGAAGATCACTCTTTGGCACCTTGTTTGGCGCTTTTACTGCAAAAGCTCAAGTTAGTGCTGGCCTGGCAGATGCTCGCCCAGTTAAATCTGGATCTGCAGATGATGTTGCAATACTTCTTAATTACGCCCAAAGAGTAGTAATAGTTCCAGGCTTTGGTTTAGCGGTTGCTCAAGCCCAGCACACAGTTAGAGAGTTGGCGGATCTATTGGCATCAAAAGGTGTTGAAGTGGCTTATGGAATTCACCCAGTTGCAGGTCGTATGCCAGGGCATATGAATGTTTTACTTGCGGAAGCAAATGTTCCTTATGAGCAATTAGTTGAGATGGAGGAGATTAATCCAACCTTCCCACAAACTGATGTTGTATTAGTAGTTGGTGCAAATGATGTGGTTAATCCAGCAGCAAAGACCACGCCAGGCTGTCCTATTTATGGAATGCCAATATTAGATGTGGCGTTAGCTGGAAATGTAATATTTTTAAAAAGATCAATGCGACCTGGCTTTGCTGGAATTGAAAATGAACTGCTTCATGAGACAAAAACCACACTGTTGTTTGGTGATGCAAAGGATTCGCTAACAAAAGTAGTTAGCGCGTTAAAGGCCTTGTAGGAAATTTAAACTTAATAAAAAGGACCGAAAATTCTTTCGGTCCTTTTTATGTATCACAGTTAGGAACTTACTTTTTCTTTCTTGGAAATTTTTAGCCAAGAAATGAAGCCCCAGATCACAAATGGTAGATAAATTGCATACAACGTTCCAGTTGGGTAGTAACCATTGCTAAATGCAAAAGGAACACCAACTAAATCAACTGCAACCCAAACTAGCCAGAACTCAACATATCCTCGACTCATACCAAAGGTAGCAAGTGCGGTTCCGGTAAAGATCCAGGTATCAACTGCCAACCATGTACCGGTTTGGCCCAAAGACTTGAACAATTGATAAGCCAGGGCATAAAAAATAATAATTGCTGGTACTAACACCATTTTTTCTTTAGTGGTAGTCCAACGTGGGATTACAGGTGGTGTACCTGGCGCGCCAGATTTACGATGTTGATTCCAGCGAACCCAACCATAAATACTGACAAAGATTAAAAGCAGATTACGGCCAGCTTGGCCATAAAAAGTCTTTTCATCACCATCGGCGCCAAATGAAAATACCGCACCAAGAAATACGGTGAAAAGTAATGCATCCCCAGTAATTCCAACTGGCCAAGCAAGTACCTTTCGTTTTAACCCCAAAACTGCACTTGATAGACCCAATAACCCACCAATTATTTCGCGGTAAGTAATTGATTTACTACCAAATTGGATCTGTGCTTCAAACAGCCATTCTAAAATGGACATGCGCTATCTCCTAGATGTTCCTTTATCCAGACTTTAACTGTCGGTCTCGGAGTTTCACCAAGTCAACCAAATGAATTTCATTTGGGTCGCGGACTTTAACCGCCGGTTCGGAATTACACCGACCCCCGGAAACATCAAGGATGATACTACTTCATAAACAAACTATTTTTTATCGTTGCCAATTTCTTTGATCAGATCAAAGTCAGCACTACTGAGTTGACCTTGTGATGCATATAACTCTAATTTGGCACGCGTATCTTCAATATCCAGATTTCTCATCGTAAGTTGCCCGATTCGATCGGCTGGCCCAAAGGCTGCATCCTGCATTTTTTCCATAGATAATTTCTCTGGTGAGTAAGAAAGATTTGCTCCTTGAGTATTAATAATTGAATAATCATCACCGCGGCGCAATCTAATTGTTACCGATCCAGTGATTGCAGATGCAACCCAGGCGGTTAATGATTGACGAAGCATTAGGGCTTGCGGATCAAACCAACGGCCTTCATATAACAATCTTCCTAGTTTGCGTCCCTGCTCATGATAAGAAGTGATTGTGTCTTCATTATGTATTGCACTTACTAATCTCTCATAAGCAATAAATAACAAGGCCATTCCAGGTGCTTCATAAATACCACGGCTCTTTGCTTCGATAATTCGGTTCTCAATTTGATCACTCATCCCAAGACCATGTCGACCACCAATTGAATTTACCTCTTTGATTAAAGCAACTGGATCCTTGATAGATTTGCCATTGATTGCAGTTGGTCTGCCTTGGGCAAATTCAATAGTCACATCCTCACTATCAATTTTTACTGCAGGATCCCAAAACCTTACTCCCATGATTGGCTCAACAATTTCAATACTGGAATCTAAATTCTCTAATGACTTTGCTTCATGGGTAGCACCCAAAATATTTGCATCAGTGCTGTATGCCTTTTCAGTTGCATCTTTATATGGCAATTTATGGTCTGCTAGCCATTTTGACATCTCTTTTCTGCCACCTAATTCATTGACAAAATCCTGATCTAGCCACGGCTTGTAAATCTTTAATTTTGGATTTGCTAATAATCCATATCGATAAAACCTTTCAATATCATTTCCTTTATAGGTTGAGCCATCTCCCCAAATCAAAACACCATCAGATAACATCGCTCTAACCAATAAAGTTCCAGTTACGGCTCTGCCAAGTGGTGTGGTATTAAAATAAGCCCTGCCAGCAGTTGTTATATGAAAGGCACCACAGGCAAGAGCTGCCAAACCCGCTTCAACTAAAGCGCTCTTGCAATCAACAAGACGAGCGATCTCTGCGCCATACTCTTTGGCGCGGTTAGGCACAGTTTCAATGTTTTTTTCATCGTACTGACCAAGATCTGCGGTGTAGGTGCAAGGAGTTGCACCCTTACTTTTCATCCATGCAACTGCAACTGATGTGTCTAAGCCACCACTAAATGCGATACCTACTTTTTGGCCAACTGGCAGGGATGAAAGAACCTTTGACATAGCAGTAAGTCTAACCTTTGGAGTTAAAACCCCGCTTGGTTTAAGCCGTAGATATATGAATACTTCTGCCTTTGCCCAGACCTAATGACCTAGTAATCAGTAGGTCCTTCCTTAAGGGAAGGTTTAAGAAAATGTTAGTAAATGAATGGGTTGAAACTGTCTGGAATGTTATTCAGATTAGACCTAAAACTCTGCACGATTACAAGCGGTTATATAAACGCCATTTAATGCCTGTTATTGGCTATATGCCAGTAGATAATGTTGATGTAGTTGCTCTACAACAAAAGTTGCTATCGCTGCCACCACAAACTGCAAGGCACTGTTTAATGCTGGTTAAAAGTATTTACCGAGAGGCTAGGTTATATAAGGTTGCAGATACCAATCCAGCAGATGGACTTAGAACTGCTCCTATTCAAATATCTGAGAAGAAGTTTTTAGTCTGGGAGGAGGTTGATGCAAAGGATTGGGGTAGGTATAACCACCAGGTTAGATTCCTAGCCTTACACGGACTTAGATGGTCTGAGGCTGCAGCCATTACCCAAGCAGATATACGGGATGAGTTTGTGTTTGTATCTAGAACTGTAAATGGTCCTTGTAAATCAAAGACTAGTGTTAGAAAAGTCCCCTATCTTGGTTGGTTTAAACCATTGCCTGCTACCTATAAACCGATGCAAAAGTGTGCCAACAGCCACGGGGTTACTGTTCATAGTTTTAGGCGTACATATGCCTACCTACTTAAGACCCAAGGTATACATGTAACTACAGCGCAAAAATTGTTAGGCCACTCCGACCCAATGATGACACTTCGGGTCTACACATCTGTGCTAGATAGTGAGATAGATGATGCTGGGGTACTGCTCGGCAACTTCGTTGGCAAAAAATAGAAATTTGCCCATGCTCGATAGTGGCCAAAATTGGCAGAGGTATCCTGTTTTCATATATAGAGACTGTCAGTAACAGATAGTTACAGAGTTTGTAACGCAAATCCTTTAGGGATTTGCTTAGTTCTGACAGTACAGAACAGGGCAAATTTGAGAGTACAAATTTGCTCAGAAAAAACAGTCTCTATATATATTAATCCGTTCAAACAGGTAAAACGAACGTTTTTTTATGTGAACATTAGGTTAACTTTTTATAGGATTAATTCATTGTACAGTCTGAGAAGGGAGTAAAGATTTGACACTCCAATATCGATTTATGTCAATAGAGGGTTTAAATAAAAATCAGAACATGTGAGGGCGATTTGTTTTGCAGCTTCTTGATATGTGACTTTTTGCAAGCG
>SXRC01000103.1 GCA_005793655.1 Actinomycetota bacterium | reverse complement strand
GGGAACTCCATCGTAATTTATCGCTCTAGGGTTAAGCCCTGCTATCTCCTCAGCAACCATAATTCCCTCGGCAAAACCAACATGAGCAAGTTGTAAGGTCGGGATCAAATCACCCACCGCCCAAATACCAGCCACGTTGGTGCGACACTTATTATCTACTACGACATGGCCACGATCTAATTTAATTCCAGCCTCTTCATATCCCAGTCCAGCAGATACTGGGCCACGGCCCACTGCAACTAACAAAATTTCAGCAGAAAACTCCTTGCCATCTTCGAGTGTAATTTTTACCTCTTTTTTCTTTAGCTCTGCTGATTTAAATTTCACACCTAACTCAAAGTTTATTCCGCGCTTTCGGAAAGCTCGTTCTAGTAATTTACTGGAGGATTCATCCTCAAGTGCTACTAAGTGTGGCAGGCCTTCAATGATTGTTACCTCAGAGCCAAAAGATTTCCAGACTGAAGCAAACTCACAGCCAATCACCCCGCCACCTAAGACAATTACTGATTTTGGGACATAATCAAGTTTTATTGCCTGCTCACTGATAAGTACTTGCTTACCATCGATTTCAAGGCCAGGAAGAGTTTTTGGATAGGAGCCAGTTGCCAAAATAATATTTTTACCAGTGTATTTTTCACCATTTACTTCCACAGTGTTCTTTGCAATCAACTTACCAGCGCCCTGCACATAAGTAATGTTCCTAGATTTAACTAAACCCTCTAAGCCTTTATGTAATTTTGAAACTACTCCATCTTTATAAGAGTTGACCGCGTTCATATCCATAGAATGAAAATCTGCTTTCACGCCAAAATCACCAGCATGACGGGTGTTATCTGCTATCTCACCAGCATGGAGTAGTGCTTTGGTGGGGATGCATCCTTTATGAAGACAGGTGCCACCAAGTTTGTCTTTTTCAATTAAAACTACTTTTTGACCTAATTGAGATGCTCTTAACGCTGCGGCGTAACCACCACTACCGCCACCGAGAATTACTAGATCAAAATCGGCCATGAGGTAATCCTGCCACGAAATTAGGCTTTGCTAGAACTGAGTGATTTATCGCCACTTTCAGTGTGATGAAGCCAACTCAGCAAGGCAAATCAATGAGCGCAATGCAACTCCAGTGCCTCCGATAGGTGTGTATCCAAAAGCAGTTTTTTCATTGTATGCCGGAAAAGCAATATCTAAATGCAACCAAGGTGTTTGCGGATCTATGAACTCTTTTAAGAATAATCCAGCAACTAACATGCCACCCATACGATCACCAATATTTGCAAGATCTGCAATTGGTGAATCAAGAGATGCTCGCAGCTCCTCTGGCAACGGCATTGGCCAAAATGCTTCACCAGAAATTTCAGTTGCTCTTAAAAATTGATTACTAAACTCCTCATTATTTGTCATGACCGCAGAGGTTCTACTACCAAGTGCGACACCTTGCGCGCCAGTTAAAGTGGCAACATCGATAATTCCATCTAAGCCGCCAGCCTTTTTGCCAACTTCAGCAGCTCTTACCAAGGCGTCGGCCAATACCAGCCTTCCTTCGGCATCTGGATTTAAAACCTCAACGCTCTTGCCACCATAAATATTGATTACATCACTTGGTCTAGTTGCTGTATCACTCACCATATTTTCGGCAAGTGGCGCCCAGCCATCTATAGCAATTGGCAGTTTTAATTGGGCAATTGCAAAGACTGCAGCAATTACTGCAGCAGCACCTGACATATCAGATTTCATTGCTTCCATACCGGCGGCAGGTTTTAATGCCAACCCGCCAGTGTCAAAGGTAATTCCCTTGCCAACAAAGGCGTATCGCTTTTTTGCTTTGCTAGGTGAGTAAGTAACATGCAAAAGACGGGGTGGATTGGCAGAGCCTTGTCCCACACCAATAATCCCGCCATAGCCACCCTTTTTTAACGCCGCTTCATTTAATATCTCTGTCTTTACGCCATATTTACTCGCAAGCTTTTTCATCCGTTGGGAGAAAGAGTCTGGGGTCAAGTGACTTGGCGGGGTGTTAATCAAATCTCGAACTAAGAAGGTTTGTTCAGCAATGATCTCTGCCCGCTTTGCTGCCACTTTTGCTTGCGCGGTATCAGAGAACTTCGAAAGGATATTTACTACCTCAAGTGGATTTTTTTGCTCACTCTTACTGCTACCTAGAAATTCGGTAAAAGTATAGGCACCAAGTGCGGCGCCCTCGGCGATTGCTGAAAGCTCAACAACTGATTTATGGGGTAATGCAAAGGTAGCGGATTTGTTTCCTGCTAATGCTCTGGCAGCAGCACCCGCTGCTCGGCGCAAGGTTTCGGGTGAAAAATTAGAATCAACTTTCCCAAGTCCAGTAAATACAATTAATTTATTACTTTTACTTGGTAATTTAATTACCTCATCAGCCTTACCAGTTGCTCCCATCGCATCTAGAGTTGCTAGCAAAACGGAGGTGTCAACTTGATTGTGGCTGGATAAGATCTGAAGCCGCTTATTTACAGTTACTAGTCCAACTACTAATAAATCATTATCTGCTTTGGTGGTTAGCTTAACCTTGACCATTTCACTCCTGTAATTAAGGGCATCTAAAGTTTGCGGCTGATTACGGGGTAAGCCTAAGGGATACTTTTAAAAGTTGATAATCACAACAAATATCAGCCTTCCAGCATCTTTAATCAGGGGAGTGTAGGTTTAGGCAATGAACAATTCACCATTAGTAGCGCGACATACTCAGGCATCTGCAAAAATGGCAGATTTTGGCGGCTGGTTGATGCCAATTGAGTATGCAGCAACTGGAGTAATTGCGGAGTATCAAGCGGTTCGAAATAATGTTGGATTATTTGATGTATCCCATCTTGGAAAGATTTCAGTGGTAGGTAAAGGCGCAGTTGCGTTTTTAAATCAAATGGTGAGTAATGATTTAGCAAAAATCCAATCTGGCCAAGCTCAGTACACACTGCTTTGTAATGAGGATGGTGGAGTAGTAGATGATCTGATTGTTTATCGAAATTCAGACACTGATCTTTTCTTGATTCCTAACGCTTCAAATACCAGTTCAGTCTTTGAGATTCTAAAGGCGCAGGCTCCTGCTGCGATTGAGGTGAAGAATTTACATCGGCAGTATGGGGTAATTGCGCTACAAGGGCCAAGCTCGGTATCGGCTTTAAAGGAGATTGGTATCGAAAGCAAAATGGATTACATGCAGTTTGTAAATACTTCAATTGATAATTGCCCAATTATTTTATGTAGAACTGGCTACACCGGAGAGTTAGGCTTTGAAATCATTCCATCTTGGCAGGATGCGCAAAAGGTTTGGGATAAATTGATTGCAGTTGTTGAAAAGCTAAATGGTTGTGCATGTGGGCTGGGTGCAAGAGATGTGCTGCGCACTGAGATGGGATATCCACTGCACGGACATGAGCTTTCATTGCAGATTTCACCAGTTGAGGCTGGTGCTAGCTGGGCGGTGGGATGGCAGAAAGAGTCATTTAGGGGCAAGAAAGTTTTAACTCAACAAAAAGAAAAGGGAAGTAAATTGAAATTAAAGGCGATCTTGGCGAAGGATCGGGGCATCCCGCGCAAAGAGATGCAGGTGAAGGATCAATCTGGAAAGGTAATTGGAGTAGTTACAAGTGGAACCTTCTCGCCCTCACTTAAGAAGGGAATTGGCCTGGTGTTAATTAACTCCGAGGTCAGTAAGGGCGATCAGGTGGTAATTGATATTCGTGGTGCGGATTCACCTTTTGAGGTGGTCTCACTACCGTTTGTGGAATCTAAGGTTCGTTAATTAAACCTTAGTAATGTCCACCCCAGTATCGCCAGGCATAAGCTGCAATTTCAGTTCCCACAAAAAGAATTGAAAAATGAAGTGCAACTGCGAGGAATTTGGAAAGCAGCGATTTAACTTTCGAGGTAGTACTTACCTCAACAATAATCGGTGCATTCGCAACTGAATTAGTGAACATAAATTTCCCTACTCTGGAAACTTAACATTACCATTATCTGTAAAGACAAAGGCAAGTGAATCACCAGGCTTTAATGCCAGATCTGCAACGCCAACTTGAGCCCACGCCCACTTCGCATTTAAATCAGCTGGATTTGGCACTGGCTGTTTGCGTTTTTCTAGCACTGCCCAGTATGCAAACTCTGCTGGCATATCCTTGCAAGTTTCAATGTAATCCTCATGGCCCTTAATTCCAAGTGGCTCATTTGGCTTAGGCAAATTATTAATTCGGCAAACGATGTTGTTGCCGTATTTATCGGTGCCCTCTAATTTGAAGTCGGCACTGTTCATCAAATCCAGCGCAGTAACTTCACCATCTGCAGTAAGGCATTTCTCATACGGGCTACCTTGTGGATCTAAAACACCATAATCAATAAGTACAGTTACGCAATTTTTGTTTGATTGCGCTGAGTAGAAAGAGATACCCCCAATTATCAGGGCTGCTACCAGTGTTGCTGGGAGAAACTTCTTCCCATTTTTAGCGATATTACTTAACATGTGTTGCCTCTCAAGTAGAGAGTTTCACGTAAGCGAAAAAACTCATCTAGATGAGATTTCCCGCCCCGCAATCCTCGACGGGTGGTTAATAAATCAAATGTGTTGGGTAATCCGACTTGAAATACTTAATTTCTCACGGTTGCGGGACAGCGTCGGAGTTGCACCGACTTCCCCCAGTCACACTTTTTAAACTTCAATATTAAGTTGTAGGCGCAGTCTGCTGGAATTAGTGGGAGCCTGCAAATCACCACGCCAATTGCCCAGTTCGGCTCGGGCAGTTATGGTTGGCAAATGGAGTACAGGCGCCTTGGCAGTACTGGAATGTATGTTTCAGAGATTACTTATGGAAATTGGATAACCCATGGCTCCCAAGTTGAGGCCGAAGCTGCCAATAAGTGCGTCAGGGCTGCTCTTGAGCTAGGTATTACTACTTTAGATACCGCCGATGTTTACGCTGGTACCAGGGCGGAGAGTGTCTTAGGAAAAGCATTAAAAGGTGTAAAGCGTGAGTCATATGAGTTATTTACCAAGGTTTATTGGCCAACTGGCACTGGTAAGAATGATCGTGGACTTTCTCGAAAACATATTATGGAGTCTTGCAACGCATCCCTTAAGCGATTAAAAACTGATTATGTTGATCTCTATCAAGCTCATCGCTTTGATTTTGAAACTCCACTTGAGGAAACCCTAGGCGCATTTGATGATCTGATTAGAAGTGGAAAGGTTTTATACATTGGCTT
>SXRC01000014.1 GCA_005793655.1 Actinomycetota bacterium | reverse complement strand
TTATTATCGAGCCAGAGTATGTACCACCAGTAGTTTCCAAGAAAGTCTCAGTCCCAGAGGTTGGTGAGGCAGCTGCGGTTGTCGAGCCAGTTGCTGAAGCTAAATCTGAGGATGTAGTTGTCGTTGCAGCAAAATCAGCGGCCGAGAATGAAGAAGAGACAAGTAAAAAAGAGTAAAGATGATAGACGAGGCATTAGAGCATTTAGTTAAAGGTATTGTTGACAATCCAGCTGAGGTTGTAATCACTGAAAAAAATAATCGTGGGGGGACAACTCTTGAAGTACGAGTTCACCCAGATGATATTGGCAAGGTAATTGGACGAAACGGGCGAACTGCTAAAGCCCTTCGCACCGTAATGAGTGCACTTGCCGGCCGATCAGTGCGAGTGGATTTAATCGAGGCAGACGAGGTTCGTTAATTTGCAACTTGTCGTAGGTCGCATTGGCCGCGCACATGGTGTCCTTGGTGAAGCAACAGTTCAGGTTCAAACTGATGATCCAGATTTGCGCTTTAAGGTAGGCGCTAAACTCATTTTAGATAATGGTAAAGATTTAATAATTCGATCAGCTCGCTGGCACAATCAAATACTTCTACTAGCCTTTGATGGTGTTGTTGATCGCAACCAAATTGAGGAGCTAAGAGATCAGATGATTTCAGCTGAAGTAGATATCACCTCGTTATCACCAGGTGAGTACCACTACCAACAATTACTAGGTTGCCAAGTTTTTCTGCAAAATGATGAATTAATTGGTGAAGTAGATGAAATCGTTAAGCTGCCAAGTCAGGATCTATTATCAGTTGCTAAGAATGGCAAGAAAGTACTGATTCCAATGGTGAAGAAGATTATTATTTCAATTAATATTTCAACTAAGAAAATTGTGGTAGATCCACCGGAAGGATTGTTAGATGTTACGAATTGACGTAATCTCTATCTTTCCAGAGTACTTAGCACCCTTGAAATTATCCTTATTGGGTAAGGCGGCAGATAAGGGTCTATTGCAAATAAATATTCATGACCTTCGTGATCAAACTACAGATATTCACCATTCGGTTGATGACACCCCTTATGGTGGCGGTGCGGGAATGGTTATGTCGGCTGAGCCATGGGGCGGTGCTATTGACCAAATAACTAATGATAAGGATGAAGTAGATCTAATTATTTTGACTCCAGCTGGTAAAAAATTTGATCAAAAAATGGCGAGCGAGTTTGCTGTAAAGAGGCACTTAGTATTTGCCTGCGGTAGATATGAAGGAATTGATGCCAGAGTTGGTCAATACTATGCAGGCAAACAGAATTTCAATCTCCATGAGGTTTCTATTGGTGATTATGTATTAGGTGGCGGTGAGGTTGCAGCCATGGTGATCATTGAAGCAACTGCAAGATTGATTAAAGGTGTGATTGGAAATCCAGACTCCTTAAAGGAGGAGTCACATTCAATTACTGGAAATGGTGAAGAGTTATTAGTTGAGTATCCAAATTACACAAAGCCAGCATTGTGGCGCGGACTTACAGTTCCAGAAATTTTGCTCTCGGGAAATCATGGGCAAATTGCTAAATGGCGTAAAGCACAGGCTGAGCGTCGAACCCAGCAATTAAAAGAGGAATAATCCCGACACGCCTAGCGTTGATTAGGCACATGCATCTCTTATAGGGGATTATCCGCCCAGTTGGAGTAATAGTCACTCTAAAGAAAAATGAATTTGTTTTACTCATATGTAGGTAGAGGGAGGTGAGCGATGGCAACTGATTACGATACCCCCAGAAAAACTGATGAAGAGTTGCATGAAGAATCACTTGAAGAGTTAAAAGCTAGAAGAGCGGACGCACAATCTGGTCAGGTTGATATTGACGAGGCTGAAGCCGCAGAAAATCTTGAATTGCCAGGTGCTGATTTATCTGGCGAGGAGTTGACGGTAAAGGTAGTACCAAAACAAGAGGATGAGTTCGCCTGCTCTCGTTGCTTCTTAGTAAAACATATTAATCAAAGGTCCCGTGGTGAAGGCCTAAAAGCAGTTTGTAGAGATTGCGATTAATTTAGTTTAGTTGCAAGTTGCTTTGCTTTTTTGCTGGAAACCAACCAATAAGGAGTTGGGTCTTTCTTATCATTTAATTCAACCTTTACTCCAGTATTGACCCAAAACCTTGTGGCATTAAATGCTGCTGGATCAGCATTTGGCCCTCGCAACTTAATAAACTGCCTCTTATCTAACGCACTAACTTTTTTAATGTATTTGCATTGGATTTTGGCATCTCCGGCATAAAACCAATCATTAACCAATACGATCTCAAGAGCTGTTTTTCTCGAGCTATAAATTAAAGAAATAGTAATCAGTAGTGAAATAAGTGCGGCACTGCGATGCCCAAATGGAGCCCAGATGGTTAGGTAAATTGAGCCAACCATCACCGCTAAAAAAGCCCAAAGCCAACTCGGCCAATTAATTCGCTCAGCATATTCAGATTTTGAATTAGATCTAGCCATGAGATAAAGGATACGCTCTGCCAATGAGCCGTATTGCATCCACCACTCCACCTGCAGATGCGCTCATGCCAAGTAGACATCCAAAAGCCCCAGCGGTTGGTTCACAAATCTCATCACATTTTGGCCACTGCTTTGGTTGTGGTGAATTACACAAAACTGGTTTACACCTAATTGCTATTGCGGGTGAATCTTTAGATCTAACTGCAAAATTTACTGTAACTGAAGATCATCAAGGTGCACCTGGACTTGCACATGGCGGCCTACTCTCACTTGCATTTGATGAAGCGCTAGGTAAGTTGATGTGGTTGATAAGAACTCCGGCAGTAACTGGCAGATTAGAAACAGATTTTTTATTACCAGTACCAATAGGAAGAACTCTTTATATTGATGCCAGAATTACTGGGCAAGCAGGTAGAAAGATCTACACCCAAGCTGAAGGACGATTAGACTCAATAACTGGTGAGATTGCCGTGAAGGCCTCTGCATTATTTATTTCAGTACCAATGGAGCATTTCATCAAAAATCTGACTGAACAATATAAAGATCATTTGGTTAAGCACCCAGAGCTGATGGCATTTGTTGACCCAGATTTTGATATAAATCCATGACCGAGGTATTAATCAAGCGTCTTGATCCAACAATGCCAATGCCTTCATATGCAAAGGGTGGGGATGCAGGAGCAGATCTTGCTACCCGAATAGATTTCACAATAAATCCAGGGGAGCGATTATTAGTTCCTACCGGCATAAGTATTGCCTTACCAAATGGTTATGTAGCACTTGTGCACCCAAGATCAGGGTTAGCAATTAAGCATGGAATATCCATGGTTAATACTCCTGGCACAGTTGATGCTGGATATCGCGGTGAACTACAGGTAATTCTGATAAACCATGATTTGACCAATCCAGTTACATTTAAAAAAGGAGACCGAATTGCTCAGTTGGTAATTCAAAGAGTGGAACGTGTTGAGTTTGTTGAGGTAAAAGATTTACCTGGCTCTGAAAGAGCAACTGGTGGGTTTGGATCAACTGGATCATGAGTTACGAAGGACATAGTGAGGATAAAGACAAGGTTGTTAATGCACTAGGTGGCAAACGTGGATTAATAGATTCAGGGCTTCCTGCCTTAGTTTTTTTAATTGTCTTTAACTTATCAAGTCGAGAAATAAATGCTGCTATTTACGCTGCCGTTGGATTATCAATTCTTTTGACGCTACTGCGGTTGCTGAAGCGAGAAACTGTGCAGCATGCATTTTCTGGCTTAATTGGAGTTGCGATTTG
>SXRC01000102.1 GCA_005793655.1 Actinomycetota bacterium | reverse complement strand
CTTGTGGTGGTTTGTTGTAATAAGGAGTTACTACCAATAAACCATCTGCGCCAGCTTTTGCAGCTCGCTTAGCCTGCTCTACAGAGTGTGAGGTTTCGTTGTTGCCAGCTCCTGCAATAATTTTTATTTTATCGCCAACTACTTTTCTAACTATTTTAATTATCTGATCTTTCTCATCATCTGATGTAGTTGGTGCCTCACCAGTTGTGCCATTCACCGCAATCCCATCATGACCTGTTGCAACTAAATGAGCAGCAATCTTCTCCATTCCAGGCCAATCAATTTCACCTGATTTATTAAAAGGTGTAACCATGGCGGTAATTAATCGACCAAATGGCGGTTTGATTTGCATGGTGTAAGGCTACCGCTTATTTACGGGGCTATGCGGCCAGATTTTTCAAATGCTCCGTAGGTGATCGGCATTAATTTGGCAAAATGCGCTTCCATTTTCTCCGCCACCATCTCAATCTCCCGTTGTGGATAGGAAGGAAAATGTGAACCATCTCTAGCTGTACGAAGTGAAAGAAAATTCATCAATGCTCTGGCATTCATTGTTACATACATTGATGAGTACAAAGTAACTGGTAGTACCGCTCTTGCAACCTCACGAGCCACTCCAGCTGCCAGCATTTTTTGATAATTTTCATAGGCTAATTGGCATGTTTCTTTAATTGAAGCAACGGTAATCTCATACTGCTCTGATGTGCCCTCAACAAAAGTATAGGAACCAGCTTTGCCAATCTGTACTAATTTGCGATCTTTACTTGGCACATAAAAAACTGGCTTCAGCTCTCGATATCGCCCACTCTCTTCATTGTAAGAAGCGATGCGATGACGCATGAACTCTCTAAACACAAAAATTGGTGCTGAAACAAAAAAAGTCATTGAAGTATGCTCAAAAGGAGAACCATGTCGTTCCCTAGCTAAATAATTTATAAGTCCCTCAGATTTTGATGCATCAACGCCAACATCTTCTAAGGATTTATCACCAGCAGTTGAAACTCTAGCCGCCCAAACAACATCGGCATCACTTGCACTGGATTTCACTAATTCAACTGACATATCCTCTCGGAAAATGATCTCATCACTCATGGCGCGACCCTATCTTTGGTAATTGGTGATTGGCTGGATTAAAGTATCGGCGTGTCAATTAATCCCAAGACAAATCCTATAGACAGAACTGCCCTGAGCGTTGCATTTACCGTAGGACTTTATGGCGCCGCCTTTGGCGCAGCTGGTGTGACTGCCGGTTTTTCAATTCTGCAAACCTGCATGCTCTCTTTACTGCTCTTTTCTGGAGCATCACAATTTGCGGTTGTAGGAATTATGGGTGCAGGTGGTACTGCAATTAGCGCCATTGCCACTGCAACTTTGCTTGGATTTAGAAACGCACTTTATGGCCTACAAATGGCGCCAATCCTAAAAGTTTCTGGCATCAAAAGAGTATTAGCGGCACAAATCACAATTGATGAGTCAACTGCAGTTGCAACCTTGCAGGAAAATGATGCCGATCGGCAACGAGGTTTTTACATCACTGGTGTTGGAGTTTATATATTTTGGAATTTATTTACCTTTCTTGGTGCATTAGGTGCAAGTGCGATAGGTGATCCTGCTGTTTGGGGATTAGATGCAGCAGTCCCCGCTGCGTTTTGTGGACTGATCTGGCCCAGGCTTAAGAATAAAACACATTTTATAGTTTCAGCTGTCGCTATCACCTGGGCTTTGGTCTTAACACCAATATCACCTGCCGGCATTCCCATAATTACCACCGTGATCTTGGCTGTAATTTTTGGATTAAAAAAATGAGTGCCATATGGATTGCAGTAATTGGGGCAAGCCTTACTGCATTTTTAAATAAATATATTGGGCACAGCGTGCCAGAGCGATGGTTAAATAAGCCAAAAGTTATAAAAATTAATGCCTTGGTGCCCATAGTTTTACTTAATGCATTAGTTGCAGTTCAGACCTTTGCAACTGAAAAAGAGCTAGTTATTGATCAACGCGCAGCTGGTGTAGCAGTAGCTCTAATTGCTTTAAGGTTTAAAGCCTCATTTCCAGTTGTGGTGCTATCTGCAGCCCTAACCTCTGCTGCAGTTTATAACTGGTTTTAAAGAACTTTTAGCGCCTCTAACTTTTCTTTTAAGGCAGCGTCAGATGGCTCAGTTAGGTGTGTGCCATCAGAGAAAAGAATTACTGGAATTGATCGCATTCCACCATTTATTTCAATCACTTTATCTGAGGCAGATGCATCTGCTTCAACATCAATGTAGTTGTATTTAACATTATTTGCATCTAAGAACTTCTTAGATCTGCGGCAATCACCACACCATTCAGCGCCATACATTGTTATTTCACTCATTTCATACCCCCCATATAATTTTCAAGACCAACTGTTAGCCCTGGATACTTTGCAACATTTCTGATTCCAATTAAAACTCCTGGCATAAATCCTGCGCGATTAATTGAATCATGTCTGATTGTAAGAGTCTCACCAGCATCTCCAAAGATGACCTCTTGATGGGCAACATACCCATGAGATCTCACCGAGTGAACTGGAACATCACCAACCTTTGTTCCTCTGGCTCCTGGTAACTGCGTTTTTGTAGCATCTGGCATAGCACTCTTCTTACTTTGCTTACGAGCATCGGTAATCATCTGCGCAGTTCTAATTGCAGTACCCGATGGTGCATCCACTTTGTTAGCGTGATGTAGTTCAATTATTTCTGCGCTTTCAAAATACTTTGCAGCAGTTTGCGAGAACTGCATCATCAAAACTGCGCCTAATCCAAAATTTGGTGCAACTAACGCTCCCACTTTTGGCTGCTTACTTAACAACTCTGTGAGCTTAGAAAGCTTGACCTCATCAAATCCAGTTGTGCCCACAACCACATGTATTCCATTGCTGATCGCAAACTCTAAGTTTTTCATCACCGCATCTGGGGTTGTAAAATCAACAATAACCTCTGTTCCAGATTTAGTTAATTGTTCTAAAGAATCACCAAGATCAAGGGCGGCAGTAAGTGTTAAGTCAGATGCAGAATTAATTGCGGCAACAGATTCTGCGCCCATTCTGCCCTTTGCTCCGAGTACTGCCACCTTCATTAGCTAAGCCTTTCAATTTTTTAGTTGAGCTTAATTATCTCACTACCGTAAGGGTAGAAGATAATGTGTGGGTTTGGTGGGTAATTTAAGCAATTTGGCTGCTCTTATAAACCATAAAGATAAAAACTCCCGCAGCTTAAGGTTCATAAGCGCGGGAGTGATTAGATTTTGATTAAATCTAGGCTTTTACCTCATCTGGAAGATTTGCCGGCACTAATGAGTATTTACCCTTTGGATCAATCTCATTAATTACTACCTCGATCTTATCTCCCACTTTCATGACATCTTCAAGGTTTTCAATGCGCTTGCCACCATGCATCTTGCGAATTTGCGAGATGTGTAGCAAACCATCTTTACCAGGAGCCAGGTTTACGAAGGCACCAAATGCTGCAAGCTTTACAACTGAACCATTGAATTTATCACCAACGTTAAGTTGTACTGGATTTGCAATCGCATTAATTTGTGCTTTCGCAGCCTCTGCTGCTGATCCTTCAACTGCGCCGATATAAATAGTTCCATCATCTTCAATGGTTATATCTGCGCCGGTCTCATCTTGAATTTGGTTAATCATCTTGCCCTTAGGCCCGATGACTGCGCCAATCATGTCTACCGGCACCTTGATAGAAATAATTCTAGGTGCAAGTAATGACATCTCATCAGGTGAGGAGATTGCTTGATTCATTACATCAAGGATGGCAAGCCGTGCTTCTTTTGCTTGCAGCAATGCTGCTGAAAGTACTGAAGCTGGAATTCCATCTAGTTTGGTGTCTAATTGAAGTGCGGTAACAAACTCTTTTGTGCCCGCAACTTTAAAGTCCATATCACCAAAAGCATCCTCTGCACCCAAAATATCGGTAAGTGCAACATACTCAGTTTTGCCATCAACATCATCTGAGATAAGTCCCATAGCAATACCAGCAACAGCTGCCTTAAGTGGCACACCTGCATTTAGTAATGACATGGTCGAGGCACAAACAGATCCCATGGATGTTGATCCATTTGATCCAAGAGCCTCTGAAACTTGGCGAATCGCATATGGAAATTCTTCGCGAGTTGGTAGAACTGGAACTAGAGCGCGCTCAGCGAGTGCGCCATGTCCAATTTCTCGTCGCTTAGGAGATCCAACTCTGCCAGTCTCACCAACAGAATATGGTGGGAAGTTGTAGTTGTGCATATAACGCTTGTGATCTTCAGGTGAGAGCGTGTCTAGTTGCTGCTCCATCTTGAGCATATTTAAAGTAGTAACACCCAGAATCTGAGTCTCACCTCTTTCAAACATTGCTGATCCGTGAACACGAGGAATTACCTCAACCTCTGCAGTTAATGCTCGAATATCACGCAAACCACGACCATCGATGCGGATTTTATCTCGCAATACTCGCTGGCGTACTAATTTCTTAGTAACAGATCTAAGTGCTGCTGAAATCTCCTTGGTGCGCTCTGGAAAATCAACTGTGATTTTCTCGGCCACACTCTTATTAATCTCATCTAACTTTGTCTCACGATCTTGTTTACCTGCAATAGTTAATGCCTTTGCGAGATCATCCTTGGCAGCTTTTTCAACAACTGCATAGATATCCTCCTGGTAATCAAGAAATACTGGAAACTCTCCAGTTGGCTTGGCCGCTAATTTCGCCAATGCAAGTTGTGCCTCACATAGAGTGCGAATAAATGGCTTTGCTGCTTCAAGTCCTTGGCCAACAATCTCCTCAGTTGGCACAGTTGCACCACCTTTGATTAGATCAATTGTCTTTGATGTTGCCTCAGCCTCAACCATCATGATGGCTACATCACCATCTGAAATTCGACCAGCAACTACCATGTCAAAAACTGCTTTTTCTAAATCAGAGTGATTTGGGAAAGCAACCCATTGACCCTCGATAAGTGCAACACGCACACCACCAATTGGTCCTGAGAATGGCAAGCCAGCTAATTGTGTTGACATGGATGCAGCGTTAATTGCAATCACGTCATACATATGGTCTGGGTTTAATGCCATAACAGTTACTACGATTTGAATCTCATTACGCAATCCCTTAATAAAGGATGGACGTAATGGGCGATCGATTAATCGGCAGGTAAGGATTGCATCCTCGGAAGGACGACCCTCTCTGCGGAAAAATGATCCAGGAATTTTGCCAGCGGCGTACATCCGCTCTTCCACATCTACTGTCAGCGGGAAGAAATCAAATTGTTCCTTTGGATTTTTTGATGCAGTAGTTGCAGATAGCAACATGCTGTCATCATCTAAGTAAACAACGGCGGTTCCCGCTGCTTGTCTGGCTAATCGGCCAGTTTCAAAGCGGATCTCCCGCTTTCCGAATTTACCGTTGTCTATTTTGGCAACGGCTGATTGCACATCTTGACCCTCCATGGGTCATCTCCATTTCTCAACACTTTATATCTAGAGAATGGATCTTCGATCGAAGTTGCCGGAAAATCGTTTTTTCGGCAACCACTACCGAGGACCAAAACTCTTAGTGATAAAGTTTTTTGCTGATTGTTATTTAACGGCGAAGATCGAGCTTTTCGATAATCGCTCTATAGCGCTCAATATCTGTCTTGGCGAGGTACTGCAAAATCCGACGACGCTTACCAACCATCAATAACAAACCCCTACGGTTGTGATGATCATTTTTGTTTGTCTGCAAATGTTCAGTTATCTCATCAATACGCTTTGATAAAAGTGCTACCTGTGCCTCTGGGCTACCTGTGTCAGTTTCAGATGAGCCATACTTTTTTACTATTTCCTTTGTTACCTCTGGCGTTAATGCCATTTGTATTACTCCTTCTGTCTGTCACGATGGCCTCGGTGTAATTCACGAAGGCGCACTTTCTCGCTTTAGTGGGGCAAGATTACCAGCGCAGGTATGGATACTTAAAATCGAGTGAAAATCAAGCGTTATTTGCGGGTTAATTCCCGAGATTGATCACAATCTTTTTTCATTTGTGCAAGTAATGAAGGTAGACCATCAAATTTTAAAGTATCACGCAGGCGATATCCAAACTCGATTATCCCCACTTGATCGTATAACTCCAATCCAACTTGATCAATTGCATAAGCCTCAACCTGTCGACCTCTCACCCCAGGAAATGTTGGATTAGTGCCAATTGAAATTGCAGCTGGCCATCTACTATCTCCCACACTTAACCAACCAGCGTAGACACCATCTGCTGGAATTGTGGCAAGAGATGTCAATCCAATATTTGCAGTTGGATATCCAATCTCCCGTCCACGCTTTTCACCATGAATAACTGGTCCAGTTAAATAGAATCTTCTAGTTAACAACTCATTTGCGCGTTCAATCTCACCATCTACTACTAAATTTCGAATTCGAGAGGATGATATTGCTAAACCACGATCCTCCTGTAATTTCACTATCGAAACATCAAAGCCATACTTTGGGCCAACCTCAGATAGGTATTTTGGAGTTCCTTCTCCTTTATATCCAAAGTTAAAATTCTCCCCAATCACTGCATGTTCAGCTGCAAACCTTCCCACCAAGATATCTTCGATAAATTGATCAGGGCTAAGCTGTGAGAATTCTTTTGTAAAACCAATCACCTCAACATTTTTCACCCCCGCTTGTTTTAAGAATTTAATCCGATCAGCCAGCGGCAGCAGCTGAGTTGGTGTGCGTTCTGGTGCAAATATGGAGGTTGGATGTGGATCAAATGTAATAACGCTGACCTCACCAATATGTTTTGCAGTAGAAATTATCTGCTGATGCCCAGCATGCACACCATCAAATATGCCAATTGCAACCACTTTCTTCATTTGCTTATTATTTCACAAATTATCATTGTCCCGCTCCCTTGACCACAATCGGGGCTGCAACCATCTGTGCTCCCTGTAATTTATTTTCTAACAATGCAATGAAATTATCTTGATTATCAAGTGCTGCTACTGGTCCAGATTGTGAGTTTTGCTCGATTGTCCTGCCAAATGAAATTTCACGAGCTTGGGCTAGATCAACTTTTCGGATCGGAAATATTTTCTCAACCAGTGTAGAGATGGGAATTAACTCTGCTTTTGTGATTGCGCTACATTGATCTAAAGTAAAGGGTGCCACTAATGTGCGGCGAAGTGCAGTTAAATGTCCACCTACTTTTAATAGATCTCCTAAATCTCTAGCGATGGCACGAATATAAGTCCCAGCAGAGCAGATCACAGCAATATCTATCTCGATTGCAGTTTTTTGATTGCGAATTTTATTTATTTTTATCTCATAAATTGTTATATCCCGCATTGGGATATCAACAATCTCACCCGCTCTTACTCTGGCATGTGCTGATTCGCCATCAATTTTTATCGCAGATACCGAACTTGGCCGCTGCTTTATCTGACCAACAAATTTAGCAAGCTCAGTACTTATCTGCTCATCACTCACCCTTGATAGATCTTCAATATCAGCAGTAGCAGTCACATCACCATCTTTATCATCGGTGTGAGTCGATTTACCAAGAGATATTGTTGCTTCATAAGCTTTTTTGCCATCGGTGATGTAGGTAAGTAATCTGGTAGCAATTCCAACACCTAAAACTAGAACCCCAGTTGCCATCGGATCTAAGGTGCCAGCATGGCCTACTTTTT
>SXRC01000101.1 GCA_005793655.1 Actinomycetota bacterium | reverse complement strand
GGAAAGTATCTGATTTTTGGAGACGACGACATAACTTTTGTGGAAGAAGGACTACAGGAATGCATTGCCTACTTTGAGTCTCACCCTGATTGCTCCATAATTATGGCTCAAACATCTGATGAGAATGGCAAACTTCGTAAAACTTATCCAAAAAAGTCACATAAGTTGAGTAGATTAAATTCTGCCAAGGCGGCAACTTATGAACTTATGGTGAGAATTGAATCGATAAGAAGTGCGGGGATAAGATTTGATGAGAATTTTGGCGCAGGAGCAGATAATTACCTCGGAGATGAGTACATTTTCATTGCAGATTCCATAAAAAAAGGTCTTAAAGGGGTTTTTCTGCCAATCAAAGTAGCAATACACCCATCTGAAAGTTCTGGAAATGCTTGGGGAACGCAGAGGGATCTAAAGGCCCGCGCCAAGGTTTTTAGTCGAGTATTCGGCCCAATGGCACCATTTTTTCGGGCGCTATTCCTTATGAAATCTCAACTTTTTAAATTTCGAAAAGGACGAGTGGGAATACTCAATTCACTTAGGTTCATAATCGGGCGATGAAAGTTTTTGCCCATCGCGGATTTAGTCATAAGCATCCTGAGATGACTCAAATTGCCTATCAGGCAGCTATCGAGGCTGGCGTTGATGGTTTTGAGTGCGATGTTCGCTTAACAAAAGACAAGGAAATTATGTGTTTCCACGATTCAGACACCAAGAGAATCACGGGAAAACGCAAACTTGTGTCACGCGTAAGTGCTCAAGAATTAATCAGAGATGCCAACACGATGGGGTTAGAGGAATTGTTATTAATGGCGATTGAAGCCAAAAAGGATTTATTGATTGAATCTAAACATCCAGTGTTAAGTAGTGGCGAAATAGAATATAGAACAATGGATTTGATAAACAAATATAAGCAAGAAATAGATAGAGCAGGAATAGAAGTAGTGGTAATTTCATTTTCGTTCTGGGCTGTGCGACGAGTAGAGAAGAGTGATGCGAAGTGTGCAAAGGTCATTCGATATGGCATCAGTGCATTATTTGCAAGATATGAATATGTTGCCATCAAAATAACTACATTAAAACGTTACCCATTTTTGATAAATCTAATGAGAGCGAAGCGAATATATGTTTGGACAGTCAATTCGAAAGAGGATCTAAGATGGCTTAAGAAAAGAGAGATTTATGGAGTAATAACTGATCGCCCAAAGCGGGCTCTTAAAATCCTAAAAAACTAGATCTCTACCGCTCATCTTCCTGTGCTCTAGCCAATCTCTGTGAAATATAGACAGGTATGAGCGACAGCAAGATAACAACAGTCGCAACAACATTTACAACGCTTGCTTGATTAGGCCTTCCAACTTCCTTCAAAATCCATAATGGCAAGGTGTCGACCCCTGGTGGAGCTGTAAAAATTGTTACTACAACTTCATCGAAACTCAATGCAAAGGCTAAAAGCGCTCCTGCAGCAAAAGAAGTTCTGAATTGAGGAAAAGTTACTAGCCTAAATGTCTGCCATAAGCCAGCTCCAAGATCTGCTGAAGCTTCTTGAAGGTTTGGGTTCATCCGGCGCAAACGCGCAAAAACGTTATTGAAAACCATCACAATACAAAATGTTGAGTGCGCCACAATCATTCCAAAGTAGCCAATATTAAATCCCATTGGCGTAAGAAAATTAGAGTAAGTATTACTAAAGGCAACACCTGTCACAACTCCAGGTAGCGCAATTGGTAGAACAATCAAAATATTCACAGTGCCTTTGCCAAAAAAGGAGAAACCTTTCATAGCAAAAGCAACAAGCGTTCCAAGTATTGAGGCAATAACCATAGCTCCAGTTGCTACAAGAACTGAATTAAGAAGTGCATCTCTAATCGGTTGATAACTTCTAGCAAACTCCCACCACTTAGTTGAAAAGCTTTCAATAGGCCAGCCTGAAATCTGCGACTCATTGAAAGAATTTAGTATTAATACCATTAGAGGGGTATACATAAAAAATAGAATGAATAACACAACGCCGCCAAGTGCTACTCGGGTTAATCTCGACAGCCTTAACATCTACATACGCTCCAACGAGCCGGTGCGCCTTGCCACCATCAGATATATCACGACAAATGCAATTGGAATCATGGAATATGCTGCAGCAACTGGGGGATTAAGGTTGATATTTGCGGCAATAATGCTTCCAATCATCTGCGTTGCTCCACCCGTGAATCGAGCAGCCAGATAATCACCTAAACTTAAAGAAAATGTAAAAACAGATCCTGCAATTATGGCTGGAACAATAAGTGGAATGACAACTCGGTAGACGGTAGTAAATCCTTTAGCTCCCATATCACTTGAGGCATCGAAGAGATTTGGCGGAATCTGGCGGATAGCGGTGTATACCGGAAGAGCCATGTAAGGGAACCAAAGGTATGTGAGGGTCAAAATGACGATTGGAATTGAGAATCCAGGCCCGCGAATACCTAGCGGAGCCATCAACCAATTAAAGAAACCTTCTTCTGTAAAAACTAGTCGCATAGCAATGATTTTTACTAAGTACCCGGCCCAAAGTGGCAGAGTTATTGCTACAGCGAGAATATTTCTGAGCCAAGGCTTAGCAATTTTTGCCATGTAAATACCAAGTGGCACAGCTAAAAGTACACAGATAGCAGTTACCGATAGAGCTATAAAAAGAGTACGAATTGATGTTGCAATATAAGCAGGGACTGTAAAAACCATTATGAAGTTCTCTAGATTAAAACCAGGGCTTACTCTTGATGTAAAAGGATCTACATTCCAAAAAGCTGTAATTAGCAAAAGAAAAAGTGAGACTATGTAAACGCCAACAATCCATGTCATAGGAAGAGACAGAAGAGAAATCAATCTAACCTTTGGCTTTCTTAGAAAGAAGGAAGAGATTGGTCGACTGTCCTTAAAGTCTGATTTTGTTGACATATTTTTTGATTAGTTTGTGTGGGAGTCGATTACTCGACTCCCACACAACATTTATCAACCTTTAACGGTTGCCCAGGCGTTAGTCCACTCTTGGAAGCTAGTGCACTTAACGTCTTTTCTACCATCAACGCAGGTTTCAATTGGAGTTGTCCAAGGCCAAATTCTCTTGAAGAACTCTTCATCTTCTGCAAAGAAGGTATCGCAGTGAGCTTGAGCCTCAGGGCTGGAAGCGCAGTATGCGACGTTTGCTGGTGCCATACCGAAGTTAACAGCGATAGCGCCATTTACCTCTGGCTTGCTGGTGTAATCCATCCAAGCATAGGCACAGTTGATGTTCTTAGTAGTTGAGCTAACCAACCATGAATCAAACCAACCAGTTGAACCTTCAACTGGAAGTGTTGTCTTTAGGTTGTCTTTAGCTGCGAACTTACGAAGAACTTCCCATGAAGTACCAACGACAGTGTTGCCACCAACGAATGAAGTTATCTGTGCAACTGGATCTGACCAGTACTCGCCAATAACTTGATTCTGCTGCTTCAATAGATCGATAGCAGCGGCTAACTGTGTTTCATCTAGAGCGTAAGGATTTTTAATACCTAGCTCTGGCTTGTGGTACATCAAATAAACTGCAGCATCAGCAATATAGATAGGTGCGTCGTAAGCAGTGATCTTGCCCTTATAAGGAGTGTTTAGCTCCCAGACAACGTCCCAACTCTCTGGTGCTCCACCTGTTACTTCTTCATTGTATTGAAGCAGGTTAGCGCCACGACCAATAGGAACACCGTAAGGCTTTCCATTTACTGTGTCGTAAATATTTCCCTTCATACCAGCGGCAATGTCATCGCTGAAGTTAGGAATTAGGTCAAGATTTAATGGTTGTACGTCGCCACCGACGATAAGTCTTAGAGCGGCATCACCTGATGCAGAAACGATGTCATATTGACCAGTTCGCATCAAGGTAACCATTTCATCGCTGGTACCTGCAACGCGAGGATTAACTTTGCATCCGGTATCGGCTGTGAATTTATCGGTCCAGGCTGGTTCAACAAAGCCTGACCAGTTAACGATATTTAATTCGCCCTCAAATTCACCCATGGCTTCATGCATTGGGATATCGGGCACTTCAATTGCAACCCCAGAGCTATCATCGCTTCCTGATGAACATCCACTGATGATCAAAACAGATGCGGATAGAGCGCTAAGTATTGCTAGTTTCTTCCCCTTCATTTTCTTCCTTTCGTGTGACTCGAGTCAGCACTAAACAGGTATCTGAGCTATATGGCTATTTCGCCATACGGCCATTACCTGATCGCCAGCGACAAAACTATTGTCTTGCCCCAGCAATTCTGTGTTTGTCTTTCTTACCGTTAATTTCACTCCAAAATCGGTCTCAAGTATGTAAATGGTGTTAGCGCCAACAAAGGCTGCCTCTTGCACAGTTCCCGTTATGGAAGTTTCACTCTTATCAATCTTGGTCCCAGGCGCCTGTAATCGAATCCGCTCCGGCCTAATACTTACTGTTGTGGTGGCCCCTAAAAACTTTCGAGCTACATCTACAGAGAAGATATTTGCAGTCCCTAAAAACCCAGCCACAAAATTAGTTCTTGGTTCCTCATATACCTGCTCCGGAGTTCCAACTTGCTCTATGCGCCCAGAGTTGAAGACCACAATTCGATCACTCATTCTCATAGCTTCTTCCTGATCATGAGTAACAAAGACGAATGTGATTCCAGCATCGCGTTGAATCTTTTTTAATTCAACCTGCATTTCTTCCCTTAACTGTCTATCAAGTGCGCCAAGTGGTTCATCTAGGAGTAATACCCGAGGCCTTAAAACTAAAGCTCGAGCCAGAGCAATTCTCTGTCTCTGACCCCCAGAGAGTTGATGAGGCAAACGGTTAACAGTTTCCTCAAGCTTCACCGAAGCAATAGCTTCTAGCGCTTGTTTCGCCCTTTCAGCCTTGGGGACCTTTCTTGTTCTTAATCCATACTCAACATTTTCTTGAACGCTCATGTGCGGAAAGAGCGCATAATCTTGAAAGACAGTATTGACATCGCGATCAAAGGGAGGAAGGTGAGTTATATCTTCACCATTTAACTTAATTGATCCGGCATCGCAATCCTCAAAGCCGGCAATCATTCTTAGAACAGTGGTCTTGCCAGATCCAGATGGTCCAAGCAAGGTGATGAATTCACCCGACTCAATATCTAGCGATATGTCATCAACAGCCTTGACGTTGCCAAAAGATTTCGCCAAATGGCGAATCTCAATTAAAGCCATAGAAAGACCCTATCTAGTAGTAGCACCTTTGTAAGGGGATTTTGATAAATATTTGGCAAAGATTTCCATGTGGGGGAAGATGCGGGTATGGATGAGAACCTAACGCTCTCGATTGATTGCGGAGGCCTCTATCTCAAGAGCTGCGTCCTTGATAGTTCGGGAACGATGCATTCCAAGCCAAATAGAATTCCAACACCTTATCCGCTTCCGCCAGCAACATTTGTAGAGACCATTGCTGATATCGCTTCAGGATTTCCTAAAGCGTATAGAGCCACAATTGGAATGCCAGGAATGATTCGAAATGGCGTTGTTATTTCTACCCCGCATTACATTACAAAGAGTGGGCCGCGCACAAAAATTGATCTAGAAAGCGCTGAACTCTGGTCTGGCTTTGATGCACAAAAAGCAATCTCAACAAAACTAAATATTCCAACGCTAGTTCTAAACGATGCAGAGGTGCATGGCGCAGGAATTATTACCGGCTCTGGATATGAAGTAGTCATTACATTGGGAACAGGTCTTGGCTTTGCAATTTTCTATGGTGGAAAATTAACGCCACATTTTGAACTCTCTCATGCCACAGTACGCAGAGCAACGACTTATGACACTTGGATCGGCGAACAAGAGCGCAAGAGGCTTGGAACAATATTCTGGTCACGAAGAATTAGAGTTTTAGTAGAAGAGCTTCGCCCAGTTTTTAAGTGGGACCGGTTATATCTCGGTGGTGGAAATGCAAGATTGATTCGCCCAATAGATTTAGAACGGATGGGTGATGATGTGGTTGTAGTTCCAAATACTGCTGGAGTTGCAGGTGGTGTTAGGGCTTGGAACTTAGAACACTACTATCGAGCTTAAGCTCGCAGTGCTTTAGCAAACTCTAAGAAATCTCCAACGATTATGTCTATCTCGCGCTGACCATGAGCAAGAGAAATCAGCCATTGCTCATCAAGTCCTGGCGGGGTCATTACATTTCTATTTAGTGACCAGAAGAAGGAAAGTTCTGCAATATCAAAGTCAGTGGCTTTGTAATCCCTGTAGTTTCGAACTGGGTTAGCAGACCAGGTAATACAGCCCTTTACTCCAAAGCCAACTGTATGGGCTGGAATTTCGTACTCATTAATGATTTCAGCGATTTTGCTTAAAGCATCTCTATTTAAATCT
>SXRC01000013.1 GCA_005793655.1 Actinomycetota bacterium | reverse complement strand
CAATTAGATCTGCCATAGCCATACTGGCGCCTTTGTCGATTTTAATTTGTGATTTTGCTAGATCATTATCAATAATTGGTTGTAGTAATGCTCTGATTGAACAAATAATAAACTTGCACTCGTGATTTTTTATTTTGTTTAATGCTTTAAACCTCATTGTTATGGTGTCACTTTTTGGACTCAGCCGCTCATGCGGCAATGTCTCCCAAGCTGGAAAATTCACCACAGAATCAATACCTTCAAATGCGATGATCTCATTTGCTAACTCTTGCGCTGCTCTCGTTGAAGTTGTTACCAATAAAACTGGTGGCTTTAAATTAGTAAAAATAAGTGAGTGTGCTGCCGCTGGTGCTACTAAATCACCAGGTTGATTCAAATAATTATTAATTGGCGCAGAAAGAAGTGCTAGTAGGTTTTTCATAGCCACCCCCTTTTTACTTTTACCGACCAAACGCCGTTTACCCCCGCTTCATAAATGAAGGGGGGTTAACAAGCTGACCAATTCTACGACCCCTGGTGCTGGGGTATTTGCCATAAAGGTGCGCCTAGGAATAAGTAAACCTGTAATGATTACGCCATGAGTGCTGCCGCCGATAACACTGATTTGCGTAATGATGTCCGTAGATTGGCAGATCTATTAGGTCAAACCTTAGCTAGGCAAGAGGGTGAAGAGTTACTGGCATTGGTTGAATCAGTTCGGCTTTCAGTGCGACAAGGTCAGCAAGATGAAATATTAAATAAGTTAACTGATTCACAAACTATCTCTTTGGTACGAGCGTTTAGTACCTTTTTTAATTTAGCAAATGTTGCCGAACAGGTTAACCGCGCTAAAGATATTGCCAACAGCCACACCAAAGGTGAGGGCTGGCTAGGCAGGGCGGTTAGCAACATTTTAAAAGCTCAAGAGAGTAATAAGGATTTCACAACTAAGGAGCTACAAAGTTGGCTAGAGAATTTTTCAGTCAGACCTGTTTTTACTGCCCATCCAACTGAGGCGGCAAGACGTTCGGTATTAAGCAAGATGACCACGATCGCGCAATTACTCACCCAGGCTGAGAGCCAATTGAAAAGTGATCGTCTGGCAGAGAGTATTGATTTACTGTGGCAAACAGATGAGTTGCGTTTAGGCAGGCCAGAACCATTAGATGAAGCGGTTAATTCGATTTACTATCTAGATGAGCTGCTTTATGAAACTGTCCCAGAGGTGCTGGCAGAGTTTGCACGTGAGATAAAAAAATTAGGTGTGGAGCTCCCACTTTCTGTTCGGCCCTTAAGGTTTGGCACCTGGATTGGTGGGGATCGAGATGGAAATCCAAATATTACAGCTGAGGTAACAAAGGAGACGGTGCTATTACAAAACGATCACTTCACTAGAACCCTATCCCGACACCTTAATCAGTTGCGACAAGCACTTTCAATCTCCACAAAATTAGTTGGTGTCTCACCACAACTTACAGATTCAGTTGCTCAGGATCTAAAAAATCTTCCAGAGATTGAAGAGCGATATCGACGCATCAATGTGGAGGAGCCTTATCGATTAAAGGCAACTGCAATTGGACATAAATTAATATTAACCAGAGCCCGGCATGCAGCAGGATTGCCACATTTTCCAGGTAGAGATTACAAAGATAGCGCGGAGCTAATTGGTGATTTTGAAATTATGCGAAACTCATTACTGGCAAATAATGGTGAATTAATTGGCAATGGCCTACTTGAACGGATAATCAGGTCAATTAATGCCTTTGGATTAACCCATGCCACAATGGATATTAGAGAGCACTCCCAGGTTCACCGGCAGCTGGTAGGGCAGTTATTTGGTAGCGATGATGCAAAAACTATTAATGAAAAAATACTTGATGCGCTAAACCCAAGCACAAAGGAGCTGGACGCAACTAGCAGTAAGTGTTTACAGACATTTCTAGCAATAGATCAATTAATTGAGCAGTTTGGCGCAGAGGTAATTGAGAGCTACATAATCTCCATGGTCAAATCAGCAGATGATGTTATGGCAGCGGTATTGATAGCAAAGGTTACTGGCTTAATTTCACTTTCAGGTGATAAGAAATTTGCCAAAATCAGCTTTGTTCCCCTGCTTGAAACAGTTACTGAGCTGCGAAATGCCGACAAGATACTAGATGAACTACTAAGTAATAAGAGTTATCGAATGATTATTTCACTGCGTGGTCAGGTGCAGGAGGTAATGCTTGGTTACTCAGATTCAAATAAAGATGCAGGCATAACTACTAGCCAGTGGGAGATCCATAAGGCACAGCGCAAGTTACGAGATGTTGCCATAAAACATGGTGTTAAGTTGCGATTATTTCACGGCCGTGGTGGATCAGTTGGTAGAGGTGGCGGTCCTACTTATGACGCACTGATTGCTTTGCCTTGGGGATCAATTGATGGTCAAATAAAAATGACTGAACAAGGTGAGGTTATCTCAGATAAATTTGGCTTACCATCCTTGGCAAAAGAAAATCTTGAGTTAACTCTAGCCGCAGCCCTTGAGGCGACCGTATTAAATAGGAAGCCAAGGCAATCCTCCGGTGATTTAAATTGCTGGAGTGAGTGTATGGATTTAATTAGTGATAATGCATTTAAGGTATACCGAGATCTGATGCAAGATGTTGATCTTCCGGCCTATTTTTATGCCTCAACTCCGGTGGAGCAATTGGGAAATATGTACCTAGGCTCTCGGCCATCTCGCAGACCAGATTCAGCTGCTGATCTAGAATCACTTAGAGCAATTCCTTGGGTATTTGGCTGGACACAATCTCGACAAATTGTTCCAGGTTGGTATGGAGTGGGATCAGGACTTAAGGCTGCAAGATTGGCTGGTAAATCAGATTTATTGCATACCTTATTTACCCAATGGCACTTCTTTCGCACATTTATAAGTAATGTTGAGATGACTATTGCAAAGACAGATTTAGTTATTGCCCAGCGGTATGTGCAAGCTTTAGTTGATCCATCACTACATAGAATATTTGATCAAATTAAAGCTGAGTTTGAATTAACTGTCTGTGAGATTTTACTGTTAAGTAAAAAGAGTGAGATTTTAGGTAATCAACCAATTTTGGCAAGAACTTTGCAGGTAAGAGATACCTATCTTGCCCCCATTCAATTGCTCCAAATATCCTTACTCAAACGGGTACGCACCCAAAAAGAGGTAGACCCACTGCTGGCTCGGGCGCTACTTCTAACCATAAATGGCGTTGCAGCAGGTTTGCGTAATACTGGGTGAGTAGGATTTACAAAGTTTTAGACAGGGGTCATTTTGGCTAAGCAATTTATTTATCCCTTTACCTTTGGTGATAAAAGTAAATCTGATTTGCTTGGTGGTAAAGGTGCCAATCTTGCAGAGATGGTGCAGATGGGATTACCAGTTCCACCTGGCTTCACTATTACCACCGATGCTTGCCGCGAGTTTCTCACCACCGCAGTAGTACCGATGGCATTAAATGAGCAGATCAAAACTGCCTTAGAAAATCTAGAAAATGTAGTGGGTAAGAAATTTGGTGATCCCACCTCACCGCTTTTAGTTTCAGTTAGATCTGGTGCTAAGCACTCCATGCCAGGAATGATGGAGACGGTATTAAATGTTGGGATCACACCTGAGGTAGTAGATGCGATGGCAAAAACCTCAGGTAATGAAAAGTTTGCCCAAGATTCCTATCGCAGATTTATTGATATGTTTGGCAGAATTGTTTGCGATCTACCTGATGAGGTTGTGCATAAAGTTGAGAGTATTTATTTAAAGAAAGAAAATGTTAAAGTAGTGGCTGAGTTATCAGCGCAATCACTTAAAGCTTTGGCACAAGATTTAATCCAAGCAATTGAGCAGTTCACAAAAAAACCATTTCCAACAAAGCCATTTGATCACTTAACCCAATCAATTGAGGCGGTCTTTAAATCCTGGAACTCAGAGCGAGCCCAGTTATATCGCAGGCGCGAGCGCATTGCCTCTGATCTAGGAACTGCGGTAAATATCCAATCCATGGTCTTTGGCAATCTCAGTGATGACTCTGGAACTGGAGTTGCCTTCACCCGCAATCCAGCCACTGGTGAAAAGGGAAGTTATGGCGATTATCTAGATCGCGCCCAAGGTGAGGATGTGGTGGCAGGAATTCGCAACACCATGTCGTTAGTCGATATGTCTAAGAAAGAGCCAGTTGTCCATGCTGAGTTAGAGCGGTTGATGAAGAGATTAGAAGATCACTATCGCGATCTATGCGATATTGAGTTCACAGTTGAACGTGGAAAGCTTTGGATTCTGCAAACCAGAGTTGGAAAGAGAACTGCTGAGGCAGCTTTTCGTATCGCTACCCAGTTAGTTGATGAGGGCAAAATATCAATGGATGAGGCGCTACTGCGCACAAGTGGTGATCAATTAGCCCAGTTAATGTTTCCACAATTTGATTTATCAGCAAAACGTAATCTCATCGCAACTGGCATCCCAGCCTCACCAGGAGCTGCAGTTGGTAAGATTGTCTTTAACTCCAAACGAGCCTTTGATTTAGCAAAAACTGGCAGGAAAGTAATTTTAGTTCGCAGAGAAACTAGCCCAGATGATTTAGTGGGCATGGTGGCGGCGGAGGGAATATTAACTAGCCGAGGTGGAAAAACTTCTCATGCAGCGGTTGTGGCAAGAGGAATGGGTAAGACGGCGGTATGTGGCACTGAAAGTATTACCGTTGATGAAAAACAATTGCAATTTAGTGTTGGAGATTTAATTGTGCGCGAAGGTGAGGTGGTTTCAATTGATGGCACAACTGGTTGTGTTTATCTAGGTCAGCTAGCTGTTACCCAATCACCTGTTACCTCATACCTTGAGGGCACAATCAAAGCAGCATCAAATGATACTACCCCGGTAGTGAAAGCAGTTGATCGCATCTTGCAACATGCAGATGAGATTAGAAAATTATATGTCCGAGCAAATGCTGATACCCCAGAAGATGCCAAGCGGGCAAAAAAACTTGGCGCCCAAGGAATTGGCTTAT
>SXRC01000100.1 GCA_005793655.1 Actinomycetota bacterium | reverse complement strand
TTCACGAGGAAGATCTACACCAACAAGACGTGCCATATCACTTACCTGTTTCTAATATCCGAAAGGTCCTCCGCAATGCCCCCAGATAATTTCTCATCTGGCCTCAGCCTTTCGGACTGAGGGTATTAATTAAGTTTTACCTTAACTAAGTCGCATTACGCGCTCTTAAATTAACCCTGCCGTTGTTTGTGACGTAGGTTGTCGCAAATAATCATAACCCGGCCATTGCGACGAATAACTTTGCATTTGTCGCAAATCTTTTTAACGCTAGGTTTGACCTTCACGATCACCTTCCATACAACTTCAGTTTAAATAATTATTTATTTGTAACGATAAATAATTCGACCTCTGGTGAGATCGTATGGACTAAGTTCTACAATCACTTTATCTGCCGGCAAAATACGAATATAGTTCTGACGCATCTTTCCACTGATATGTGCTAAAACTTTGTGCCCATTTGTTAACTCAACTCGGAACATTGCATTTGGTAGTGCTTCAGCAACAGTGCCTTCGATCTCAATTGCACCGTCTTTCTTGGCCAAGCGATACCTACTTCTCTGTTCTAAATTAGGTTTACCCCTTGCGAGGCAGGAGGGATAGTTTAGGAGGTGGGGGTAGAAAAAGAAAATCCGCTAATCCCCCCTTCACATTATGCGGGAAAATCTGGGGCCGATCAGAGCAAATCAGAGATTTCAACACCCAATTTGGCTAACTCATTCACACCACCATCTAATGCAGTTAATACAAAGGCTTTGCCATCTGGTGCGATTGTGTAGGTGTGTTCAAAGTGAGCACCTTTGGATGAATCTTGTGAAACCACAGTCCAATCATCACTTAAAACCTTAGTGCGCTCATTGCCTCTGGTAATCATTGGTTCGATTGCAAGTGCCATTCCAACAACTAGCTCTGGTCCATTTCCGGCTGGTCCAAAATTTAATATGTGTGGCTCCTGATGCATCGCACTACCAATTCCGTGGCCACCATACTCACGCAAGATTCCATATTTACCTTGCGAATTTATATAACCTTCAACCGCAGCAGATATGTCAGTTAACTTACCGCCACATTTTCCAGCAGCAATTCCTCGCCACAAAGATTGCTCACATACATCCATTAGCTTTTGATCTGCCGGATCAATCTCACCTAGGCCAAATGAGATGGCAGCATCTCCATGCCAGCCCTGAATAATTGCTCCAAAATCAATTGATAAAACATCACCAGATATTAATTTTCTTTTATTAGGAATTCCATGCACTACCTCTTCATTAACTGAGGCACAAATTACCGCTGGAAATCCGTGATAGCCCAAAAACGATGAAGTGGCACCATGCTTTGTTAGGTTGGCTATTGCTAAATCATTTAAATCTAATGTGGTCATGCCAACTTGAGCTGATTGCTTAATTAGTTTTAAAGTATCAGCTACCACTAAACCAGCTTTACGCATGGATTTTAATTGGGAGAGATTTTTTATCTCAATTGCCATCTTACTTTCCCAGGGCTGATATAGCTATTTTAGTTATTGATTCCACATCACCTATTGCTGAAATGTTTTTAAGCAATCCCTTTGATTTATAAAAGGTGATAATTGATTCAGTTTGTTGGGAGTAAATTTCTAATCTTCGGTTTAATACCTCTTCTTTATCATCTTCGCGTTGGTATAACTGACCACCACACTTATCACATACTCCCGCCACTTTTGGTTTTTCAAACTCAACATGTGAAGATGCACCGCAGCCGCGACAGGTTCTACGTCCTGATAATCGCTTAATAATTTCAGTATGGTCAATCTTTAATTCCAAGGCGGCATCAAGTGGCATATTCTTCTCTATTAAAATTTGATCAAGAACCTCTGCTTGGTTGGTGTTACGTGGAAAGCCATCAAGTAAAAAGCCTTTAGCAGCATCTGGATTACCAAGGCGATCTTTAACCATCTCATTTGTAACTGAATCCGGCACTAATTCACCGCGATCCATAAATGATTGGGCTTGTTTACCAAGTTCGGTGCCATTTTTTAAATTAGCACGAAAAATGTCACCAGTTGAGATGTGTGGAATTTGGTAGTAAGCAGCTAAGTGAACTGCTTGTGTTCCTTTACCAGCACCTGGTGGTCCAACCAGGATTAATCGCATTAGCGCAAGAACCCCTCATACGAGCGTTGTTGTAATTGAGATTCAATCTGCTTGGCAGTATCCAAGCCAACGCCAACAACAATCAAAATTGAGGTGCCACCAAATGGAAAGTTTTGTGAAGCTTGGAAAAGAATTAATGCAATAAATGGAATGACGGCAACGATAGAAAGATAGAGGGCGCCGGGGGCAGTAATTCTTGATAAGACATATTGCAGATACTCAGAGGTCGGTCTGCCTGCTCTGATTCCTGGAATAAAGCCACCATACTTTTTCATATTGTCAGAGACTTCATCTGGATTAAATGTGATTGCGACATAGAAATAGGTGAAGAAAACAATTAATAAAGCATAAAGTGCGATGTAGAAGTAGTTATCGCCATTGACTAGATTTTTTGACACCCAAATAGCCCAGCCAGCTTGGCTACCACTGAAGTTAACAATCAGTGATGGAATATAAAGGAGTGAAGATGCAAAAATAACTGGAATAACACCTGATTGGTTAACCTTAATTGGAATATAGGTACTTGTTCCGCCATATTGCTGACGACCTACTTGACGCTTGGCATACTGAACCGGGATTCGCCGTTGTGCTTGCTCCACAAATACCACCGCAGCAACAATAAGAACGCCAACTGCCATAATAAATAGGAATGCAAACCAGCCTTTTTGTAATTTAATTGACCAAAGTTGACCTGGAAATGTTGCAGCAATTGAGGTGAAAATCAAGATTGACATACCGTTTCCAACACCACGATCGGTAATTAACTCACCTAACCACATAATTACTGATGTACCAGCAGTCATTACTGCAATCATGGTAATAATTCGCTGCCATGATGAATCTGGAATAATTGGTAGAGCACAGTTTGGGAAAATTCGACCCTCAATTTGTGCAACTGCAACTAAGCCAGTTGATTGCAAAATAGCCAAACCAATTGTTAGGTAACGGGTGTATTGGGTTAATTTGGCAGTTCCTGATTGGCCTTCCTTCTTTAATGCTTCAAATCTAGGAATTACAACTGTTAATAATTGCACGATGATCGAGCTGGTGATGTAAGGCATGATACCGAGGGCAAAAACGCTTAGTTGTAACAATGCGCCACCACTAAATAAGTTAATCAAACCAAATAATCCACCAGTGTTTGCAGTCTTAAGACACTCCTGCACATTCACATAGGAAACACCAGGGGTTGGAATTACTGAACCTAATCTAAACAACGCCATGATAGCTAGGGTGAAGAAAATCTTGACGCGAAGATCAGGAGTTTTAAACGCCTTAGCAAATGCTGATAACAAGATATCTCCCTTCTATCTAAATTTAACTATTAAAGTGTTTTTGCAGTTCCACCAGCGGCGGTGATCTTCTCAGTAGCAGAGCTAGAGAATGCATGAGCTAAAACAGCAACCTTCACTGATATCTCACCATTACCAAGCACTTTTACCGGATGACCCATACGAGCTGCACCTTTTTTAACTAAATCATCAACTGTGACATCCCCACCTTTTGGATAAAGTGAGTTAATCGTTGAAATATTTACCGCCTGATACTCAATTCTTTCTGGATTTTTAAATCCACGAAGTTTTGGCAAGCGCATAACTAATGGCAATTGACCGCCTTCAAATCCAGCACGAACTACGTTACGAGCACGCGTTCCTTTGCCACCACGACCAGCTGTCTTTCCCTTTGATGCCTCACCACGACCCTTACGAGTCTTAGCTTTTTTAGCACCAGGTGCTGGACGTAAATGATGAATCTTAAGCACCATTGTTATTCAACCTCCTCAACTGCAATTAAGTGACGCACGGCGTAAACCATGCCACGAATCTCTGGGCGATCTTCCTTTACAACTACATCACCAATTCGCTTTAAACCAAGAGAGCGAAGTGTGTCGCGTTGATCAGGAGGATTTCCAACCTTAGATCTAACTTGAGTAACTTTTAATCTTTTCATTAGGCACCAACCTTTACTTGCTCTGCAATTAATCTAGTCAAGGCAGCTGGAGCAACATCTTCAAGTGGACGACCACGACGAGCTGCAATTGCAGTTGGGTTTTCCAACATTTTTAATGCAGCAGCGGTGGCGTGCACCATATTAATTGGATTTCCTGAACCCAAAGATTTAGTAAGCACATCGGTAATTCCAGCACACTCAAGTACGGCGCGAACTGGACCACCGGCGATTACACCAGTTCCAGGAGATGCTGGGCGAAGCAAGATAACTCCGGCAGCTTTTTCACCCTGTACTGGATGAGGAATTGTTCCATTTAGTAATGGAACTTTAAAGAAATTCTTTTTGCCATCCTCTACCGCTTTCGCAATAGCTTGTGGCACCTCTTTTGCTTTGCCATATCCAATACCAACCATGCCTTTACCATCTCCAACTACAACTAATGCAGTGAAAGAGAAACGGCGTCCACCCTTAACAACTTTGGCAACACGGTTAATGAAAACTACTCGCTCGGTATATGGTGATTTTTCTTTTTGGAAATCACCATCGCGACGTTCGCGTTTTTCGCGTCCGCCTTTTGGCTTCTCGGAGCGACTACCAGTAGTAGGGGTTGTATTCGCGGCCATTAGAACTCCAATCCGTTTGCACGAGCACTTGTTGCAACTGCTGCAACTCGGCCGTGATACTTATTGCCACCGCGATCAAATACCACAGTAGAAATTCCTTTTTCTTTTGCCCGCTTGGCAATTAATTCACCAATCTGCTTTGCCTTTGCAGTTTTATCCCCTGCAAAGCTGCGTAGCTCTTTCTCCATAGTGGAGGCAGATGCCAAAGTAGTGGAGGTGGTGTCATCGACAACTTGAACAAATAAGTGGCGAGCAGAACGAGAAACTACTAACCGTGGACGAGTTGAGGTACCAGAAACACGTTTGCGCAGACGGAAGTGACGGCGGATTCGCGCCTTAGTAGCAGAACCCTTAACGACCTTAGAACCGATAGTCATTATTTTTTACCTGTCTTTCCTTGCTTGCGGCGAATATAAGCTCCCTCAAGATGTAGACCCTTGCCCTTATAAGGATCAACCTTGCGAAGCTTTTGAATCTTTGCAGCGGTTTCACCTACTAACTGCTTATCAATACCAACAACTTCGATCTCTGTTGGTGAATCAATTTTAAAAGTTATTCCCTCATCAGCAATGAAGTTAATTGGGTGGCTGTAGCCGAGAGCAAACTCTAGGTTTTTGCCCTTTGCAGCAACCTTGTATCCCACGCCAACAATATTTATCTTCTTGCTGTATCCCTTTGTTACTCCTTGAATCATGTTTGAGATCATGGTGCGAGACATTCCATGAAGTGAACGTGCTTCACGTGTCTCATCTGGACAAGAGATAGTAAGAATTGCACCCTCTTGCTTAGCTGCAATTGGTTCAGCAAGTACATGAGTCAGCGTTCCCTTTGGACCTTTGACTGAAACAGTTTGTCC
>SXRC01000012.1 GCA_005793655.1 Actinomycetota bacterium | reverse complement strand
GAGTTAATCTTTGAGACAATTGTGAAGATTCGCCAACAAGGTGTAACAATTTTGTTGATTGAACAAAATGCAACTGCTGCCCTTGATGTGGCAGATCGTGCTTATGTTTTAGAATCTGGCAAAGTAAAGATGAGTGGCAGCGCTAAAGAGTTAAGTACTGATGACAAGGTTACTAAAGCCTACCTCGGTCATTAATTACTAAAAGAAATTATTTAACCCATCACCGTACCGCTGGTGAGATTTTTTGGTCGTTTCCTAGAAAATGTGCCAAGGTTTATGCTCTTATCACTTTTTAAACATTTATATATTACTGGTTGATTATCATGATCAAATCCTTGCTCAACTTTGGTAATCAAGTGCGCCATGATTAAGCCAGCACCAGGTGCGTTTTTAAATTGATTTCCACTTGTGCCAATTGCAACATAAAAGCCTGGCACATCAGTTTTGTCGTATATTGGCGTCCAATCAGATGAAACATCATAAACACCCACCACGCCAACTGGAGTGGATGGAATTTGAGCAGATGGAAATCTTCTGGCAAATCTATAGGTTTGAGATTCAAAAACTTCAACAGTTCTAGTCATATTTACCTCATCAACTTTATCTGGATCGATCCATTCCATTTGATCACACTCAGGTTCAGTCCCACCGACTAATGTAATCCCACCTGGTCCAGACCTTAGGTATGTACCAAGATCTAAATCACCCATTATTGGACCGGATAAAATATCTTTTGGAGTTGATATTTGATGCACCTCTGTTCGAAGCGGATTTAATTTTATCGTGAAATCACCTCCGGCTCCTGCCATCTGATTTATTAAAGTTGACCATGGTCCTGCCACATTTACCACGACATCTGCCTCAATTAATTCACGCCCAGTTTCTAAAACTTTTTTGTTTTGACTATCAAAATCATTCACTAAAACACCTGAAATTCGTCCATTATTTTTTTCTATTTTTACCACAGCTTTACGAAACTTAAAATTTACTCCCTCACGCTTTGCGGCTGCTGCAAAGTTCTGAGCCGCTAGTAGGGGATCTGAGACGTATCCGCCATGTTTTGAAAAGATGGCGCCAATTTCCTCCGTTGCCTCATTCCAGAATTCCTCTGATTTTACTGGTTTATTTGGCCAATATTTTCCTGCATCAATTCCAGGTATTGAGGTTTTAAGAGTTGTTGAGTCCCAAATTTCATATGAAATGCCTGCCTGATCAAATAGGCGCATGGTATTTTCATTTGATAATACCGGCACATCTAGCATCACATATCCGCAATCTTCAAGGTGGGCATAATGATCTTGTGAATTTTTCAATGAATTTTTAGAGTACCCATTTGTGCCATCGATTAAATCTTGAAATTCACTCCACAGGAAGTAGGACTCCCAGGCGAGCATCACTGCATCAAAAGTTGAGTAATTAAATCTAACAACCGCACTTGATGCACTCGTTGAGCCCTGTCCAGCACCCGAATTGCGTTCAATAACTGTGACATCATTACCTAATCGCTTTAATTGCAAAGCAATCGATGCACCAATAACACCTGCGCCAATTACGATTACTTTCATGAGCGCTAAATTACAATAAGAGCAAGGGAATCGGAAATTCTTTCCCTCAAATGCTAATTTCTTTTGCGGCGTGGATCAAACTCTTTACCCTGGGTTAATCCTGAGGAGCGCCAAAGCAACATTCCCACCAGAGTGGCGGCAATTAGCATGGATCTGGCGCCATTAGGCAGATCAATGCGCAATCCGAGAATGGACTTTCCTTGCTCCCAGAGCAGTAACACCTGACCCACAGCTGTAACTACCAGGGTGCCAGCGACTGCGCCCCACATACTTGCTGATCCACCGATTATTAACATCGCCAAAGTTAAGAATGTGAAGACCAAATAGTAATCTTGAACCTGCCAAGTTCCAGCTACATGAACATACATGGCACCAGATAATCCAGCCAATGTGCCAGAGAGAGTAAAAGCGATCCAGCGCACTTTCTGTGTACTAATGCCTAGTGCAGGAGCAGACATTAAATCTTCTCGAGTTGCCCTAAGTTTTCTGCCAATCGATGAAACGTTCAATCCATAAACTAAAATCATTGCAATCATTGCAAGCAGTAATGGCTCATATACCCCATCAAATTTGGGAACTGCAGGCAATGCCTGTGATCCTGGCCCGATTTTTGTATTGTTAAAAAAGAAATTATAAAAAAGGCCTAGTACAGCAAAGGTAGCAATTCCAGCAGCAAGTCCATTAAGTCTCATTAAAAAGGCACCAGCAATCGCAGCGACAACTCCACCGGCGATCATGGCAAGGAATATTGAAGTGTACAAATTCAAGTTCCAAGTAATTAATGGTTCCCACAATTTTTCAAGCGCTAAAGCATTGCCCTTTACTCGCTCGGATGCTGTGCTCATACCTGAAACCCAAGCCCCAATCATCGCAAAAGAAGCATGCCCAAAGGATAAAACTCCAGAGTTACCAACAAATGCTTGTAATGCCAAGACCATAACAAGATTACATAAAGCAAACTGGACTGCTAATTGCAAGCTCGCAGATATCAACCCCACTCCAATAGATATCACGAAGACCACACCTAAAGGTCCCAATATTTCATAAGCTTTAAATCTGGTAAGTCCTTCAACTCTGACCTTACTCATACTCGCTCCATCTCATTACCCTTGGAAAGAATTCCACCTGGGCGCACTAATAAAATGATAACGACAGCCATAAATAGATATGAGTATGCATATACCCTGGCGTTACCGAGGTAAGTATTTAAAACACTTAAAATAAAACCCACAATAAATCCACCTAAAGCACAGCCTCGAAGTGATGAGATACCACCAATTACTATTCCAACCAGAGCCAAAATTGTAATATTTAAGCCAAACATCGGCTCAACCTGCGGATTTTCTACCACAACAATAAATCCCACAAATGCAGCTAATACTCCAGAAATTGCGAATGATGAGGTTATCAATCTATTGGAACGGACACCAAGCAGTCTGGCCGTCTTAAAATCTGCCGAAGCAGCACGAAGCTGAAGACCCAGAGTTGTGTAATCCACCAGGTATCCCATTGCCAGTAATATGAAAATTGTTAGGCCTACTGTCACCAAACTTGCAATGGTTATATTCAAGTTTGCCATTTCAATTGACCCAGTCATCCATGGCGCTACCGCAGCTGATCGGGGTAATGCGCCAAAAATTAATTCAAAGGATTTTTGTAATCCAACTGATAAACCAAATGAAGCAATCAACATAATCGCTGGTCCGGTACCCCTTAATCGGCGATAAACTGTTAATTCAGTCAGCACTGCTAGTGCAGTTGCGGATAAAGCCGCAATTAGAAATGAAACAACCAAGGGCAAATCATTCGTGATCACCATAATGTATGCAGCGATAGTAATAAGCTCTGCATGTGCAAAATTAACTAGCTTTAAAACACCAAAGACTAATCCAAGCCCCAATGCGGCGAGGGCGTAGGTACCACCCAAACTAATTGCATCTAATACTGCTTGCACTTATGACCCCGGTCCAAAATAAGCCCCACGTAGTAATTCTTGATTTTTAGCATCTGCAGATGAAAGTGTTGCCTGAATTTGACCATCTCTTATGACAATAGTTTGATCAGCAAAAGAGGCAACTAGGTGGGCACGCTGCTCCACAATTACGACAGCAGTTTTGTTTGCAATTATTTCTTTAAGTTTTTCAAATACATCCAGGATTACATTGGGCGCTAAGCCTAAAGAAGGCTCATCTAAAAGCAATACTCTTGGTGCACTAAGAAGGGCTCGGCTTATTGCTAACTGCTGTTGCTGGCCACCAGATAACATTCCAGCTTGATGTTTGGCGTGAGTATTTAAAACTGGAAATAATGCTTTCACTTGCTCCAATGCAATCTTTGATGAAGACTTATCTTTGCGACCAGTCAATCCCAGCAACAAATTCTCAGTAACACTTAAGCCACTAAAAATTTGGCGCCCTTCAGGCACCAAAGACAAACCTAGGCGGACGATATCCTCCGGCTTTTTACCGGTGATGTCTTCTCCTAAAAGTGATACCACGCCAGATTTGGGAACAATTTCACCAGCAATAGTTTTTAATAAAGTGGATTTTCCAACCCCATTTGGTCCAACAATGCCAAGAGATTTTCCCTCAGAAAGTGAAAACGAAATCCCAAATAAAACATCAACTTTCCCATAGCCAGAACATAGATTTTCAACTTTAAGTAAACTCATTAGATCATCTCCCCAAAAGCAGCATCACCTAAATACGCATTTTTAACTTGGGCATCATTTAATGCATCTTTTGGTGCTCCATCAAAAATTAAAATTCCTGTTGCTAAAACAATTACCCGATCACATGCCTTTGCCACTAGGCCCACATTATGTTCAACTAAAAACATTCCACAACCTAGTCTGTCTTTAATAACTTTAAGCGCGTTTAAAAGTTTTGGCACTTCAGATTCATTCAATCCAGCAGCTGGCTCATCCATAATTAAATATTTTGGTTCAGCTGCAACTGCCCGGGCCAGTCCGACCAAACGAGCATTTCCATGACTTAAGGTTGCAGCAGGGGCAGTTGCAAGTGAATTTAGACCTAATACATCAATTGTATTTTTAGCTCGCTCTTGCGCTTCATTGTGGGATGCTCCTAATCCCAGGGCGCCAAGTGCGATATTTTCTGCAACCGTTAGCTGAGCAAATAATCTTCCTGACTGAAAGGTTCGAGCAACTCCTGCGCGAGCCCGTGCATCTGGTTTCATGCCGTCTAAATTCACACCATTAATTGAAATCGTGCCACTATCTTGTTTTTCATAACCAGCAACAATATTAATAAATGTCGTTTTACCAGCACCGTTTGGCCCCAACAAACCTAAAGTTTCACCCGGCTTAATGCTCAATGAAACACCCATAAGCACTGAAAGGGCCCCAAAAGATTTATTGATTTCAGAGGCCATGAAACTATCTTGCGCCATTTGAATACTCCCATAAGACCAATTGGAATTAATCGTTCATACTGTTATCCATAATATATGAGGTATGGGGTGCACTTTTTTTGGTGCACCCCATACATTCCTACTTTGAAACTGTTGATTAGGTTAAATCAACTACAACACAGGCTTTTCTGCTTTTCGGTACTCAATGAACCTATGTTTTCCATTTTCAACGGTTATTACGGCCATTGGTCTGGTTACATTCACATGAAGGTCATCTGAGAAGGACGTTGGTCCAGCTGTCAGATCTTCATTATCGAATTTATTAAATTCTGCAGCGAGTGCAGCGCCATCGACAGATCCGGCACGCTCTACCGCTAATTTAAACGCTTCAATTGTTGTTGCACCTGTAATCAAACCTCCAGTTGCAGCATCTTGTCCAGTTTTTGTCTTGTATGCAGCTAACAAATCAACAACTTTTGGATTTGGATCATCACCAAACACTGATGCGTAGGTGACTGTGTAGAAGTTGCTTAAGTTAGGTACTGCGCCAAGCCAGAACGCACCATCTAGTCCAAATCCAGAGATCACCGGAGTCTTTACTCCTGCATTTCTAATCGCAGCTAGTGCTTGAGCACCGCCACCTGGGTAAGAACAAAGGGCAATAACTTGTGCGCCATCTTTCTTAGCGTTTGCAACCTGAGCGGTCACAGGCTTGTCAAGAGCACCAGCTTGTGTCTGGGTAAATTGTTGAGTGGACTTCACGCTCCCACCTAATTCTTTGAATCGGGTTTCAAACGCATCACACTGTGATGTGGTGTAAGCAATTGACATGTCTTTGAACAAGGTAACAGTCTGTCCAAGATTTTCAAATGCATACTCAGCCATGATTGCGGCCTCACCAGGAACTGCTGATCCCATTGAGTATCCAAGATCTAATCCGTTATCTGGACCCATTGCAGTTGATCCAACGCATGGTGCAACAACTAGCACACCTGCATCATTTCCAACTTGGGATGATTTGGCGTTGATATCGTAATCACAGGTAACCAGAAGCATTTTTGCTCCCTTTGCAACTAAGTCTGTTGCAATCTGTTGACCCTTATCAGGATTAGTTTCAGTATCAACTGCTTCTAGGACTAGCTGACATCCAAGAATGCCTCCGGCAGCATTGATTTTATCCACTGCAATTTGCGCAGTAGCAAGAGCTGGGGCATCAAATGGAGACATAAATCCTGTTTGTGCCATAGCGGCGCCGATCAAAATCGGCTCTGCGCACTCAAGAGCGATACTTTCACCCTCTGATGAACATGCTGTCAAACCACCTAAGGCAACAGCTAATGATGTAAATGTAATTACAAATTTTTTACTTGTCTTCATTCACTCTCCCTAATTGATCCATTTAAAGTTAACTTATTTAACTTTAAGTTACCGCCTGCACCATCACGACTCCTTCGAAAAAACCGAGTTATGTTGGATGGGAGAAGCCTGCTACCTGACCATGAGAACGTCAAGGGCTGTCGCAAATTGGTGAAGTAAAGCCAAAAATGGCTCCCGGTCAGCGGCAGTTCACCTCCCTCACGCCACGGGTTTATTTGTCCTCCTTAAATATCAAAATTGTTGTAAGCCGATTGAGCCAACGGTACGGCCTTGATAAGCCTGCAAATAAGTTTAGACTGGCCTATCTTTAGTTGAGGGGATTAAGCGTTAGATGAGTGACTTAATCCAATACACCTTTAATGGGCTGGTAGTTGGCTCGATATTTGCAATCGCAGCTGTTGGGATCTCTCTTCTTTATAGTGTCTTACGCCTTGTAAATTTTGCAGCAGGTGATTTTCTAACATTAGGCGCATTTCTCACATACTTTCTAAGCGTAACGCTGGAGTTAAATTTTTTCTTCTCCATAGTTGTTTCAATGTTGGCGGGAATGGGGATTAGCTGGTTTTTAGAGTTGGTGCTGTGGCGGAATTTGCGCCGAAATAAGGCTGGAACTTTGGCATTATTTTTAGTAGCGACTGGTGTTGCCTTGATGCTTCGCCCAATAATACAGTTTTTATTTGGCACAGAGACACGTAAATTTAATATAGATATTTTAAAAACCTATGATTTTCTTGGCGCCAGAATTGCCCATACTCAATTATTGGTCTTAATCTTTGCCTCAGCTTCAATCTTAGTTATTGCGCTATTTATTTCAAAAGCTCGAATTGGTAAAGATATGCGAGCTTATGCAAATAATCCTGGACTAGCTGCCGTCTCAGGAATTAATGTCGATCGCGTGGTGCTAGCTACCTGGTTAATCTCCGGTGCACTTGGATCATTGGCGGGAGTTTTTCAAGGTTTAGTGCAGGGACAATTTAATAATTCAATGGGTGAGAGTTTGCTGCTTTCTTTTTTTGCAGCAGTTGTTCTTGGAACTATTGGTGATGCCTACGGGGCCTTAGTAGGTGGCTTGTTATTAGGTTTATTCATGGAGCTATCCCAACTTAGTTTCTTCTTCGGAGGGGTACCAAGTAACTACAAGCCGGTGGTCGCCTTCGCCACTCTTGTTCTAGTCCTTCTTTTCAAACCCGAAGGAATATTCGGTTATCGAGGGAGAAAGGTTTAGCCATGGATGCATTTGTACAACCAGGTTTTTGGGTCTTTGTTCTGGCACTGGCAGGAATCTACGGAATTTTTGCCCTGGGACTTCAGATTCAATATGGAGTTGGCGGAATTATGAATTTCGGCCATGTAGGAATGATGGCTGTATCTGGTTATACGATTGCAGTTCTAGTTATAAAGTATCAGTGGAGTTTTTGGTGGGCGGCATTTGTTGGCGTGGTACTAGCCGCACTTTTGGGCGCACTTTTGGGCTTAACTACTTTACGTTTAAGTGGTGATTACTTTGCAATTGCAAGTATTGCATTTGCCGAGATAACTAGATACTGGATTTTGAACACAGATAGTGTCACCGGTGGCACACAAGGCACGCTTGCGATCCCAAATCCATTGGGCTTTGGTGGATACACAAATCAGCCAGATTTAATCTTAACTTGGATCTCTGATCGACTCTATCCAATAGTTGGAGATGAAGCATCTCGGGATATGTCTATGATTTTTATTGTTTGGCCATTTTTATTCTTATTTATTTGGATCGCATCAAAATTACAACAAACTTCTTGGGCCAGGGTATTACGCGCAACTCGCGAGGATGATGATGTTCCACGTTCATTAGGAAAAAATGTATTCCGATTTCGGCTTCAGACTTTAGTTATAGGTTCAGTATTCGGGGGAATTGCAGGTGTATTTTGGGCATTACAGTTTGCTTTATTAGCACCTGAGGATTTTTTAAGGATTGTTACCTTCTATGGCTGGATGATCTTAATTCTTGCCGGTGCAACCAGAGTTAAGGGATTAATAATCGCATCAATTTTCTTTGGTTTTCTATACGGCTCAACTCGATTTTTAGAGTTTTGGCCCCTTTCACTTCTATCCTCACCAGAGCGAGCCTACTTACGGGTTTTCTTGATTGGATTTGTCATTATCTTACTAATGCTAAAACGACCACAGGGTTTATTTGGAAAACGCCAAGAGATGGTTCTGGAGTAAACTATGGAAAATCTAGCTTCAGCATCTAGTACTAACTTGGATAATTCCTCCCCAGATTTCGCAATACTAGATGTTAGAAATATTTCAGTAAGTTTTGGTGGCGTGAGACCAGTGCAAGATGTCAGTTTTAAAATTAGTGAAAACTCTTTCACCTCTGTAATTGGACCCAATGGAGCGGGAAAAACCTCCCTTTTTAATTTAATAAGTGGCATGAATAAAGTCAGTGCAGGTGAGATTATTTTTAGGCAGCAAGCAATACAAGCAATTCACCCACATAAAATTGCTCAAAAAGGATTAATTAGAACCTTTCAAGGCGCAAAGATAATTAAGCGCTTGACGGTGGCAGAGAATTTAATGATGGCGGTGCAAGGAAATCCAGGTGATAATCTTTCAGGCTTTTTAAGAATTAGAGCTAGAAGAGATTTTGAAGCACAGGCTCGCGCTGAGGCAATGCGCCGACTAGATCAGGTTGGGTTAACTAAGTTTGCCGATGAATATGCTGGAATTCTCTCTGGTGGTCAAAGAAAACTTCTTGATTTATCCAGAGCGTTGATGGCAAAGCCAAGTTTGTTGTTATTAGATGAACCTTTCGCTGGAGTAAACCCAACCCTGGTGGAGAAATTAATAATGGTTTTAGGTGAGCTGAGAAAAGAAAAATCTATGACATTTTTGTTGATTGAGCATGATTTAGAGACTGTCATGAATATTTCTGATCGGGTAATTGTTATGGCTGATGGAAAAATTATTGCAGATGGTCTACCCGGAGCAATTTATGAAAATGAAGTTGTAATCGACGCCTACTTGGGCTCTCGCAGAAAAGAAATAAAATGATAAATTCTAATTCGGATCAAGTTTTATTTTCAGTTAATGATTTACAGGGTGGTTATGGTGATATTCAAATTCTTAACGGTGTAACAATTAAAGTACCTGATCAATCCATAGTTACAATCGTGGGTCCAAACGGTGCGGGAAAATCCACAATCCTTAAAGCGATATATAAAATTGCTGATGTAACATCTGGTTCAGTGACACTTAATAAAAATGGTGTGATTACTAATGTGTTAGCCACTAAGCCACACAATTTATCAAGTATTGGTGTTGGATATGTGCCACAGATTGAAAATATTTTTCCAGCGTTGAGCATTGAAGAAAATCTTGAGGTTGGCTTTGTTAATTTTGAAAATAATAATTTGGAGACGATTAAAGATGATATTTATCAGCGCTACCCAGATTTAAAAATAAAGGCTAAGGATCGCGCCGGTACTCTCTCCGGTGGTCAGCGCCAAATGTTGGCAATGGCCAGGGCTTTAATGTCTTCACCGCGAATTTTATTACTTGATGAACCATCAGCTGGACTAGCTCCAGCACTTGTCGATCAGCTCTTTGAAGAGCTTGTAAAAATTAATAAATCAGGAGTTACGATTTTAATGGTCGAGCAAAATGCAAGGCGTGCCTTGGCAATCTCAGATTATGGGTATGTATTAGATATGGGAAAAAATCGGCATGAGGGTGCTGGCGCTAGCATGGTGGATGACCCTGAGATAGTTGGTATCTACCTGGGAAAGAAGTGAGTATTACATTTACGTTATTTATTGAGGTATTTCTCGTGCTAATTGGAATAAATCCCCTCCCACCCCATCTATCCATCCTGCTAATCTGAAGATACAGTTTGAGGGCTTAAAACATAGCTGAAGCTCTCGGGCTTCGTTACTTACTAGGAGGAGCATGAAAATCAGGAAAGTACTTTTAGCTACAGCACTTACATCAACACTTGTGCTTAACGCCCTGCCAGCACAAGCTGCAGTTGATATGAAAATTGGCACAATCCATCCATTAACTGGTGGTAATGCTGATTATGGAATTGGTTTAACCACCGCTGCTGAATGGGCCGCTGAGTCGGTAACAAAGGCAATGAAAGCTGCCAAAGTGGCAGGATCTTGCAAAATTGTTGCCTCAGAGGATGACCAAGCAACTCCAGCTCTTGCAGTTGAAGCTGCAACCAAGTTGGTAAAGAGCAACAAGGTAAATGCAATTGTTGGTCCGTTAACTTCAGGCTCAACTCTTGGAGCAGCTCAATCTGTAACTGTTCCCAACAACATCGTGATGATTGCAACTGCTGCATCAAGTCCAACAATTACAAAATTTGCTGACAAGGATCTGTTATTTCGTACCTATCCTTCTGATGCATTTCAAGGAAAAGTAATCGTTGCAGCTGTTCAAAAAGCCTTTGGCAAAACTGTGACATTAAGCATCGGTGCACGTAATGATGCTTTTGGAACAGCCCTAGCAAATGTGGTTACAAATGAGTGGGTTAAAGGTGGCGGTGACATAGGCCGAAAGGTTTTGTGGAATCCAGATAATGCAACTTTTGATTCAGAGGCAAAACTGCTAACTGAAGGCTCACCTGATGTCTGGGTAATCGTTGATTTTCCAGATACTTTCGCCAAGGTTGGCCCAGCGCTAGTGCGTACTGGCAAGTGGGATGCAAATAAGACATTCTTTACTGAAGCCATGTATGACGAAGCAGTTATCGCAACTATTGGTGTATCTGTCATGGCAGGTGCAAAAGGAACTGCTGCTAAGTCGATCGGTGTTGATTCCGCTAAGTGGAAGACTGATCGAAAGGCTGCAAAGCCAAGCACCAAAGAGACCTTCGTTGATGCATCTGGTTATGACGCCACCGTATTGCTATGTCTTGCAGCAATTCACGCAAAAAGCGTTAAGCACACTGCTTTGATTAAGAGTCTACGAGCTGTATCAGGCTCCCAGGGTGGCACTGTCATACCTTGGACAAAGCTAACTGATGCAGTCAAGGCTGCCGCTGCTGGTAAGAAATTTACCTACCAGGGTGCCTGGACAACTGCAAAGTTTGATGCAGCCGGTGACTCAAGTGGTGCATTGTTTAGGGTGTACAGCATCGATGCTGCAGGAAAACTCAGCTCAAACGATGCAGAAGATGTGCGCTTCTAAATAGATCTTTCAAGTGATCTAGATGGATCACTTAAAGGTTGAAATGTAATAAATCTTGGCCCTTAGAAATTAGGGGCCAAGATTTTTTTATATGGACTTAAGCGCTATTTCAATTCTTGATACGGCCTCTTCGATTATTTCAAAACTAGTGGCATAGTTAATTCTGATAAATCCACTTCCTGAAGGACCGTAAAAGTGGCCTGGGGCTACAGCAATTTCACCGCGTGAGAGAAGAAATTCTGAAATTTCAGTTTGATTATTTTTCTGCAACTGGGAGTTAATACCTCGCAAATCAAGCCAGCCAAAATAACCCGCATCAGGTAGGCAGTAGCCAATACTAAAATTTAATTTACTTAGTAGTACTTGCAAATGCAGCCGAGATTTATCTAATTCTGCAATCACAGAATCAAGCCAGTCAACACTATCTCGATACGCTGCTGTTGAGGCCACAGCACCGAATAAGGAAGCTCGAGAGTGGACTGCTGCGGGGAGTTTATTAACTATTGATCTAGTCTTTGGATCAACTGCAATAATCTGAGCACATTTCAAGCCAGCAATATTCCAGGATTTAGTCGCAGATAAAAAAGCAATACCTACTTGCTTTGCTACCGACGATGCATTTAAAAATGGTGTGAAGGACTTTTCTTTATAAACTAGGGGTGCATGAATCTCATCTGATGTGATTAAAACACCATATTTCATAGCAAGTTCAGCAAGCTTTGCCAGGTCATCTTTAGAAAATACCGTACCGACCGGATTATGTGGGTTGCAGAGAATATGAACTCTAACTCCAGATGCATAACCTTTTTCAATCTCAGAAAAATCAAGTGAGTATTTTAAATCTATTTCAATAAGTGGTGCATCGTAAACTTCACACTTTAACTCTTTAATCCAATTAAAAAAATTATAGTAAACAGGTGTATTTATCATAATTAAATCTCCGACACTTACGACTTGTCGGCACACTTCAATCACACCAACACCCACATCAGTGCATATTTTTATATCAGCCGGCTCTACTGTCCACCCCCATCTTCTTTGGGCAAAATGAGCCAGGCTTTCACCTAATTCTGGAAATTTTCCTAGATAACCAGCATCTGATGTGTTTATCAGATCAACTAGTGCGGCTTTGATTGGTTGAGCTAAGTCGTAATCCATCACAGCAAAGGGCATTGGGAGGATTTGCGGATCAAATGCACGCCACTTCTCACTTTTGCGATTTTGTAGCATCACCTTTGATGGCACAGAAATTTTTGTTATTTCATTCAAAAGAGTTCACCATGGCTTCAGCGTAGTACAAATTTGCTTAATGCTTGATTTGTTTTGCACAGCTATCAGTTGGTTTTTTACTTGTGGTTGGCTTAGGTGTGGCAGTTGGAGTTGGTAACTCTGCACCCTGCATTAGATTAATATCCAAGGCAAGTTGATTATCAGCATGTGTTTTCGAAATATCAACATAATTTAAGGTTCCTGCTGTTAAGCCAACGGGCAAGCCTTCTATCTTTAATTCCCACCTACCACTTGCAGATCGCTCAGCCGTTTGTTTTTTCACTTTAATTTTTGGATCAAATGGTCTAAATACAACTGTGCCAGTGACAACTGGTGTGCCAATACTTCTAAATACCTCCACATTTACCATGACTGGTTTATTGGTGTCGGTATTAGTGACTGAAATTAAATTAATAGTTGTTGCTTCATTTACCGGCATTAAATCCGCCGCTTCAGGCTGCCATTTTCCCTTAATCAGTGAGAGAAAAACTTCGGGAGCTCCACGGAAAACATTTAGATCAAGTCTTGAACTTGGCACACCATATTTTTTACCAATTCCGCAAGATGAGTACTGCCAAATCTGCCACTGTGATGCGCAATTTGCAGTGCTCCAAGAGTGCACAAAGCACCCAATTTTTTCTCGCTGCCCGGGCTTAGAAATTGGATCAGCTGGGTTAATTCCATAGTGGGCAAGCCAAAGTGGATATTGTCGAAGAGTTTCACTGCGCTCCATCGCCATCTCTAGAAATTGTGCGTAGGAGTAAAGAAATGGTTTACGACCTGTTTTTTCCTCAACTGTTGTAAGCCAAGTCTCTGCCCACAAAGTTACTAAACTTCGCGGCAGGGTTTTAGTGCAAACTCCAGAGCTACTCTTCTTAACGCAGTTGTTTTCTAAATCAAGTGCGATCGGCAGATCGCGCTCGTTATAGCCACCAAGGGATGCAAGTCGCCAAATAACTTTTTGTGCCTGTGCCTTTGCATCTCTAATTACATAATCACTATCGGTACTGTTTGGCATATAAGCAAAGTGGTACATGCCGGTGTAAAGGCCTGCAGCTTGCGCAGCATTTCGATCTCCAACTAACCACCTCATTGTTTCAATATCTGCCTTTTCTTGGGCATCTGATCCCTTAATTAATACAAACCTCATACCAGCATCAAACATCTGCTTAAAATCTATTGGCTGATCATTGGGGTGTTGCCATCTGCTTATATCTGAACCTTGAATTCGGCCACCAGTTAATTTGCTTGTTTCTGCGGTAATAAACAATGCATTTGTATCAACAAATGTTTTGGAGTTATCAACAATAAATTTTGCACTCTTTGAAGTCGCTTTCTTTTTGCCCACCACAACTTTGGCACGATACTCACCCTGCGCTTTTATTGCAGTTGCAACAGTCTTAATTTGCCAGGCACCACTAGCGCTAGCGGTAGTTTTTAGGGGAGTTAGCTTCCAAGTATCACCATCTAAGCTCTCAATACTCACACTGCCTTTTGCTGCCGGTTTTATTTGCCCATAAAAAGTTACTAAAGATTCACCGGCATTAGGTGTGCTCTCAACATTAAGTGAAACTATAGTTTTTGCAGCAGCATTTGCTGTTGGAATAAGGCAAGTACTGATAAGTACTACTGCTAAAAATAAAATTCCTTTTTTCACCGCTCTATTATGGTAGGTGTGATGCCAAAAATTGCTGTAATTGCATCGATTAAAGCCTGAGTGTGTGCTGGATTACGACTTGCCTTAAAGTCATGGGGATTTGCAAATTTCTGACTATCAGCAAAATCTAAGGTTAATTGATTCTTTTCAAAGGAGACCAATCTGGCATCAAAAAAGGCTAGCCAAATGATCCGATTATTTTCGAGCAGAAGGTCTAAGACCTCATTCCATCTTGCTTTTATTTGTTCTAAATCCATCAACTTAAATTAGAAAGCCGTAGATAATCGATGCTACTAATCCCAGGATTCCCACTACCTTGCTTATTTTTAATAAGAATAAGTTCTTAAAGCCTGGAATAAAAGTTATTAATAAGACCGCTAAGCCAAGCAATATTAATGCTGAGCTTTTAGGTAAATTTGCCTCACTGCCTGTTTGATAGCGCAAATTTATTAGTCCCATAGCAAGTATGGCGTAAGCACCAAAGCGATAATAATTGAGGGGATTCATTACTTGGGAATTCTAAGTGAGTGCATACCACCATCAATACTGATTGTGGTACCAGTAACTGATGCTTGTAGTGGACTTGCTAAGAAAATTATTGCACTTGCAATTTCAGCAGGTGATACCAAGCGTCCCATTGGTTGCCTTGCCTCCAGTGCTGATCTTGCAGATTTAGCATCTGGTGATTGGTCAAGTAATCGTTTAACCCAAGGGGTATCAGTAGTCGCTGGGTTTACTGCATTTACTCTGATGCCATCAGCTAAGTGATCAGTTGCCATGGCAAGTGTTAATGCCAAAACCGCTCCTTTGGATGCGCTGTATGCAGCGCGATTTGGAATTCCATCTGTGCCAGCAATTGAGGCGGTGTTTACAATCGCAGCAGATTTACTTTCCCGTAAAAGTGGAATTGCAGAGCGTGAAACTCTGGCTGTGCCAACCACATTCACATTTAAGACTTTATGCCAATTTTCATCACTTTCTTTCTCAACTGTGGTCAATGATCCAATACCGGCATTGTTAATTAAAATATCTAATTTATTGCTAGCTTTTTTAAACTCAGCAAAAGCTGATTCAACTGATGCTGCATCTGCAATATCGCATTTAATAAAGGTGGCAAATGGCGCCATCTCACCTTGATTTATATCAAAGCCAAATACTGTTGCCCCACGCTCCTTTAATCCTTTAGCAACCGCTAGGCCAATGCCAGAGCCGCCACCAGTGATAATTGCGGTAAGGCCTGCAAACTCTTTATCCATGTTCACCAATTCCGATCTGCTATCTCAATATCCGAAGCGTATTCACTATTCCAACACGCTCCTATACTATTGTGAATATGGCCCGTCATAGCGAATTAGTAAAAATACCCCGTATAGATCTTTCGATCACAAAGTTGGCACTAGGAACCGCCCCCCTTGGCGGCTTATTTACTTCAGTTGCTGATTCAGAGGCGGAGTCAACAATTTTGGCTGCAGTTGATGCCGGAATTAAATACTTTGATACCGCCCCCTTATATGGCTATGGCATTGCTGAAAAAAGGTTAGGTTCAGCGCTCAACAAATCTGGAAAACCTTTTGTGCTATCTACCAAGGTGGGTAGAGTGCTTGAAAAAATAAATCCAGATAAGCCAGTCCTAGATGATTCACTTGGCAGCTTTGCAGATTTCGATCCAGAGGTCACACCAGTATTTGATTTTTCACGGGATGGAATCCTTCGTTCAATTGAGGATAGTTTGCGCAGATTAAATGTTTCATCCTTTGATATTGCCTATATCCATGATGCGGATGATCGTATTGGTGAGGCGATTGAAAAATCATATGGGGTGTTAGATGAATTGCGCTCGCAAGGTGTATTAAAAGGAATCGGTGTTGGCATGAATTACTGTGCACCATCCATCAAAGCTGTAAAAGAAATGGATTTAGATATCATTTTAATTGCCGGCAGATTCTCACTGCTTGATCAATCAGCGCAGGTGCAGTTATTTAAAGAGTGCAAAAAGAAAAATACTGCAGTTGTTATTGGTGGGGTATACAACTCAGGTATTTTGGCCAACCCAGTGGCGGGTGCGACCTTTGATTACGCTCCAGCAAGTGATGAGTTAATTAAAAAAGCGCAGCAGATAAAACAACTTTTGGCAGATCTTCATACACCACTTACAGCAGCTGCAATTCAGTTTCCACTTCGGCATCCAGCCGTTACCTCGGTATTGACTGGCTCTCGCACAGTTAAAGAATTAACCTCAAATATCGCAGATTTTGATCGCGAGATACCGTTAGCGGTTTGGAATGCACTTGAGGATTCTGGTCTAGTTAATCGAATTGAAGTTTAATCAATGAGTCATCTGGCAGTAATCACTACCCCAACCCAGCCACATCACCTAGTAAAAGAAATCAATGGTAAGTACTTTGAAATTGAAAGTATAAATACATTATCTGACGCCTTAGCGCTGCACCTACCCGCCTTTCGAAAGCTTTATGAAATTTCTGGTGCTAAAGAGGTAAAAGGAAAATTGGTAGCACCAGTTGCATTAGATACTGAAGTTTGGGGAGCAGGGGTTACTTATCAGCGCTCTCGGGATGCTAGGAAAGAAGAGAGTGATATTCCAGATGTTTACCAATTAGTTTATGAGGCAGATCGACCTGAATTATTCTTCAAAGCTACCGCACGTAGAACTGTCGGCCATGAAGGACAGATTGGTATCCGAGAGGATGCGAAAACCTCAGTACCAGAGCCAGAGGTAGCAATTGTTATGAATAAGTTTGGCGAGTTAATTGGTATGAGTATTTGTAATGATGTGACCTCTAGGAATATTGAGGGTGAAAATCCACTCTATCTTTCCCAAGCAAAGATTTATTACGGCTCCAACGCACTTGGTCCAATGATTCGGCCGATTTGGGAAGTCGTTGACCATGATAAATTGGATATTTACGCAAAGATTGAAAGAGGTGGCTCAATAATCTGGCAGGCACAAACTTCACTTAAATCATTAAATCGCACCTTTGATGATCTCATTGATTACCTTTTTAAATGTCAACATTTTCCAGTAGGTGTAATTCTTTCAACTGGTACTGGAATTGTGCCTCCCCTAGATATTTCATTGCTGCCTAATGATGTAGTAACAATTACTGTTGATCAGATTGGGACATTAGTAAATCAAGTGGCACTTACGCCAGAAGATATTAATGAGCGGATTAAATAATGAGTGAACATGTAGTTTGGACCGAGTGGGATGACTTAAATGTGCCTGCTACTTTTAAACGTTTATCACCAGCTACTACACCAATTGATAGTGGTGATTTTTCAAAAGTTACTTTTTATGTTCCTTGGTATATGGGGGGAAAGCCAGCACTTGAATTAACCAAACAGATGCCAAACTTAAAGATATTGCAGGTTCCAAATGCAGGTTATGACGATGCTATTGAATATATCCGCCCTGGTATGACATTGTGCAATGGCAAAACTATTCACAATGATTCCACTGCAGAGCTAGCAGTTGGCTTAGCTATTGCATCCCTAAGAGGATTTCCAGATTTTATTCGCAATCAAGATAAATCTGAATGGATTAGTGGAACTTTTAAATCAATTAATGACCGTAAGATTGGCATCATTGGCTTTGGTTCAATTGGTGCCACGATTGCCAAAATGTTAGCTGGTTTTGCTGTTGAAGTTGTTGGCTTCACTCAAAGCGGGCGTGATAACACAATTGCGATCACAGATCTAGATAAGCATTTGCCATCACTAGATGTAGTGATCTTGATATTGCCACTTACTAAAGAAAGTAAACATTTATTTGACGCCAGACGTTTGGCGTTAATGAAGGATGGCGCCCTATTGGTAAATGTTGCCAGAGGAGGAGTAGTAGAGACTGGTGCGCTAATCAAGGAGTTAAACTCTGGCCGAATTACCGCCGCCCTTGATGTCACTGATCCTGAGCCACTGCCAAAAGATCACCCATTATGGAAAGCAAAAGGAGTTTTGATCTCACCACATGTGGGTGGCAACACCACGGCATTTGAAAGAAGAGCTCGAAGCTTAATTGAGTCGCAACTTAATTTACTTGCTAACAATAAATCTTTAAATAATATTATCGTGGCTGGTAATTAGGCCAATACTTTTTAATTTTTTCCCTTAAGAAATCTGCACTTTGATGCATCTGCTCCATGCCATCTACGCCATCTTCAATTGATATCCAACTATCAAAGCCAACATCTTTTAATGTCTTAAATATCGCATCATAATCATTTAATCCTTTTCCAATCACACCATGTTTGAAAAATGAAACATAGCCAGCACTGCCACCTTCTGCCTTACG
>SXRC01000099.1 GCA_005793655.1 Actinomycetota bacterium | reverse complement strand
GGACCAACTGCAACTGGTGAAAAAAATAATAACGTCCAGTGGTGTGATATTTATGGCAAAGCTGTTAGATCCCGTGATCTTATAACTGGAAAAACTGATGAGTACTTCGCAGATCAACATATTGGATTTCAAATTCCTAGGAGTAAGGGCGGGGATATCTTAGGAACTGCAGATGGTCCTGTGCTGCGAGATAAAGATGGTGTGATTCATAAGCTGCCCACAAGAGGCGATGTAGATGGTGATAATCATTCAGGAGTGATTCGCTGGAATGATGCAAAGGTTTCACCAGATGGATATCTCTTTCTTGGCTCAATGGCATATGAAAATCAAAGTGATCAGGGCGCGTTATATCGTTTAAGTAAAGATGGCAAAAAATTAGAGCGGCTATTTGGCTCCGTTGGCATTTCAAATGGTATGGATTTCTCAGTTGATTTAAAGCGAATGTTTTATATCGACACCTTAACTCTGCGAGTTGACCAATTTGATTATCTTAATGGTGAAATCTCAAACAGAAGGCCGTTGGTACAGGTAACAGAAGGTATGGGATACCCAGATGGAATGTGCTCAGATGCGAACGATAATCTTTGGGTAGCATTTTGGTTGGGCTCTTGTGTCAGATGCTTTGATGGCAAAACTGGTAAGCAAATTGAGGAGATAAAATTACCAACGCAAAAAATTACCTCTTGTGTATTTGCGGGGGAACAACTTGATCAATTAATTGTTACCTCCGCAGTTGGAAATCCAGGTGAGCAAATTGATCTACAGGAATTTCCACAAGCAGGGCTGACATTTATCGCCACTCCTGGGGTGGTAGGCAAAAAAACAACTTTATTTGGTGCCTAATTGGGCACAGATCTATTTACCTTTGGCGAAGCGCTCTCTGTATTTATCTCAAGTGATACTGATTCAGTAATGAGCTCCAAAAAATTTGAAAGAGTAACTGCCGGAGCAGAGGTAAATGTGGCGGTTGCTGTTTCTAGATTAGGCCTTAAATCCCAGTATTTTTCCCGGTTTGGTAATGACCAATTGGGTTCGGTCATGCTGGCTGATATAGAAGCGGAGGGTGTTGACATCTCGTTAGTTAAACGAGTGGATTCCTTTACCGCAGCGATGGTGAGAAACTCTGGTAAATCTCAAGCTGTTGAGATAAGTTATTTGAGAAAAGGCTCAGCTGCATCCACCATTGAACCAACAGATATTTTAGATTCCTACATATCATCCGCCAAGTGGTTGCACACCACAGGTATCACCTGTGCGATCTCGCAAAGTGGCGAGAAAACTGTGAAGCATGCATTAAAGAAAGCACATGAATTAGGAGTTAAATCCAGTTTTGATTTAAATATCAGAAGAAAACTTTGGAGTGAAGCCCAGGCTAGTCAAACCTTGGCACCAATCGCTGAGAATATTGAATTATTAATTGGCGGAGAAGATGAGTACAAAGTCGTCTTTGGCGATAGTGATGCAAAGCGAGTTCTTGCGCAAATGAATAAACGTGGCTGCAAAATTGCGGTAATGACAAAAGGTGATCAGGTAATGCGTTACTCCATTGATGGTCAATATGATGAGATCACACCACCTATGGTGGTTGCAGTTGATCCAGTTGGTTCTGGAGATGCCTTTACCGGTGGAAGTATCGCTGGTTTGCTCAGTGGATTAGCGCCAATTGATGCACTAAAGCAGGGAAGTATCTGCGGAGCACAAGTTGCAAGTATGTTTGGTGACTGGACTGGCATGCCAACAGGTGCTGCTGGTTTAATTTCAGATGAGATATCAAAAAAAGTTTAGGGGTTAATTTTGAAGACAGTTGATTTCTTGCTCACAGAGAAGATGATGAGTTTGGTCAGGTGTAATTCTCAAAAAGAAGGTCAGGAAATGGCTGATGCTTTGGTGGCAGCAGGTGTTAAGGCAATTGAGATCACCTTAACTACCCCAGGAGCATTAAAAATTATAAAATCTTTGGTGAAAAATAAGCAGCTATTAGTTGGTGCTGGGACTGTTAGAACTGTAAAAGATGTGAAAAAAGTGGCAGAGGTTGGCGCAAAATTTATTGTCTCCCCGGACACTAATGAAGATGTAATCCAAGCAACTAAGAAATTGAAATTGGCATCAATGCCAGGGGTTTCAACCCCTACTGAGGTCGGGATTGCAGTTGATGCTGGGGCTGATATTTTGAAATTATTTCCAGCATCAGTATTAGGTCCTGATCATTTAAAGTCGATCAGAGAGCCATTTCCAAATAATCGCTGGTGCCCAACTGCCGGCATTACTCTGGAATCAATTCCAAAATGGTTTGCAGCCGGGGCGGATTTGGTTGGTTTAGGCGGACCTTTAACCAAAGATGGTGTAAGTGGGGTAAGTAGAAATGTTTTGGCTTTCCGCACTGCAATTGAGCAAGCTAGTAAGGTAGTTTATAAACATGAAGTTAGCCAATAAACATATCTTCGTAACAGGCGGCGCCAAAGGAATTGGTTAAGCAATTGTTAGGGATGCTGCCGCAGAGGGTGCCAAGGTTTCATTCATTGATATTGATGTAGCAGTAGGTGAAAAACTTGCTGCTGAATTAAGTGCAACAGGTAAGCAAGTGGCATTTGTAAAAGCAGATGTTGCCAGCTTTGAACAGTTGAAATCTGCATTTGAACAGGTTGTAGCAAAGTTTGGGAGTGTCACTGGGGTAGTTAATAACGCTGGAGTCAATTCACACGCAGACCCAGTAACCATGACTGATAAGCAATGGGATGATTTCTTTGCAATTGATATGAAGCCAGTCTGGTTAACTGCAAAGTTAGCTTTGCCTGCAATGCGAAAGGCAAAGGGTGGCTCAATTGTAAATATTTGTTCTATTCATGGCCGGCTTACTTATCCCGGATTTTTTCCATATGGCGCAGCCAAATCTGCTGTCCTTGGTTTGACTCGAAACTTAGCCTTAGATGAAGGTAAGCATGAGAT
>SXRC01000098.1 GCA_005793655.1 Actinomycetota bacterium | reverse complement strand
TCTGGTTCAGCTTGTCTAGGTTCGAGTCCTGGTACCCCAGCGATTACTTAAGTTTTACTGCACGGCTCCGTCGTCTAGTGGCCTAGGACTCTGGCTTCTCAAGCCAGCTACGGGGGTTCGAATCCCCTCGGAGCTACTTATATTTTTTGCTTATTTTATTTACTATTTTTAAGTAAGTACTCAGTTAATCTTGCCGCCGTTGCAGCAACTGCAGCAGCATGAACTCTGCCTGGTTGTCTGCTCAATCGCTCGATTGGACCGCTGATACTTACTGCTGCAATAACTTTATTATTTGGACCACGAACTGGCGCTGAAACTGAAGCTACTCCCGCCTCTCGCTCACCGACTGATTGCGCCCAACCCCTGCGCCTGACGGCAGATAGATTTGCTGCGGTAAATTTTGCATTAATTAAATTGCGATAAAGTTTGTCTGGATCCTCCCAAGCAAGCAAAATTTGCGCAGCAGAGCCAGCTTGCATAGTCAATGCGGTGCCAACTGGTACTGAGTCGCGCAAACCGGTCAGTCGTTCTGCGGTAGCAATGCAGATTCGAAGATCTCCTTGCCGGCGATATAACTGAGCACTTTCACTAGTTGCATCTCGCAGGGTGGTAAGTGCTGGAAGTGCAATTGCCAATAATTTATCTTCACCAGCAGCAGCTGCCAACTCAGATGAGCGAGCCCCCAATATAAATTTGCCAGAAAAATCACGGCTTACCAATCCATGGTGCTCAAGTGCAACCGCTAATCGGTGGGCTGTAGGTCTTGCGATACCTGTTGCTTTAACGAGATCGCTCAGGGATTGTGCGCCACCTTCTAAGGCGGCAAGAATCTTGACCGCTTTATCTAATACGCCAACTCCGCTATTCTTATCGTCCACACTCTGATAATGCCATCTCATCAGGTGAGAAGCAAATTGAAGTGGTGAAAGCTTTAAGTTTAAAAGGAGTTAGAAATAAATGGGCAAGGCACTAGCGGAAAAGATTTGGGCAGAGCATGTAGTTGCTGCTGCCGCCGGTGAGCCAGATTTACTTTATATTGATCTGCATCTAATCCACGAGGTAACTAGCCCGCAAGCATTTGATGGATTGCGCCTTGCAAATCGAAAAGTGCGCCGCCCAGATTTAACAATTGCCACTGAAGACCATAATGTGCCGACGCTTAATGTTGATAAACCGATTGCAGATCCAGTATCAAAATTGCAGGTAGATACCTTGAGAAAAAACTGCGCTGAATTTGGCGTCAGATTGCACTCACTAGGTGATGTTGAACAGGGAATAGTCCATGTGGTTGGACCACAACTTGGAATAACCCAGCCTGGCATGACAATTGTCTGTGGAGATTCACATACCTCTACCCATGGTGCATTTGGCGCACTCGCATTTGGTATTGGCACAAGTGAGGTTGAGCATGTGTTGGCAACTCAGACTTTGCCATTGCATCCACCAAAAACTATGGCGATAAATGTAGATGGCACATTGCAGGCAGGGGTAACTAGTAAAGACATTATTTTGGCAGTAATTGCAAAAATCGGCACTGGTGGTGGCCAGGGATACACTCTCGAGTATCGAGGCAGTGCAATTAGAGCATTGTCTATGGAGGCTCGAATGACTATTTGCAATATGTCGATTGAGGCTGGTGCTCGGGCAGGATTAATAGCACCTGATCAAACTACTTTTGATTACGTAAAAGGCAAAGCTCATGCCCCAACCGATGGTGATTGGGATGCTGCCCTGACTTATTGGAAAACTTTGACTACTGATGCTGATGCAAAATTTGATAAAGAGGTAAATTTAAATGCAGATGAGCTAGCACCATTTGTCACCTGGGGAACAAACCCAGGCCAAGGATTACCGTTAACAGCATCAGTTCCAAATCCAGATGATTATTCAAATGCTGAAGATCGTGGTGCAGTCAAACGAGCACTTGAGTACATGGATTTGAAGCCAGGAACACCACTTAAATCAATCAAGGTAGACACTGTATTTTTAGGCTCCTGCACTAATGGTCGAATAGAGGATTTAAGATCTGCCGCATCCGTAATAAAGGGAAAGAAGATTGCCTCTTCACTGCGGTTATTGGTTGTACCTGGTTCAGCCAGGGTGCGATTACAAGCAGAGGCTGAAGGGTTAGACAAAGTCTTTTTAGATGCTGGAGCAGAGTGGCGAAGTGCGGGCTGTTCTATGTGTTTGGGAATGAATCCAGATCAATTAAAGCCAGGTGAGCGGGCTGCTTCAACTAGCAATAGAAATTTTGAAGGCAGACAAGGCAAGGGTGGAAGAACCCACTTAGTTAGCCCATTGGTGGCTGCTGCTACTGCATTAAAAGGCACTCTATCTTCGCCAGCGGATTTGTAATATGGAAAAATTCCTCAAGCACACCGGCAATGCCCTGCCACTGCGCCGCAGCAATGTTGATACTGATCAGATAATTCCAGCGGTCTATCTAAAGCGGATCACTAAAAGTGGGTTTGAGGATGGTTTATTTGCAGCCTGGCGCAATGACCCTGCCTTTGAATTAAACCAGCCACAGTATAAATTTGCGACAGTTTTGGTTGCTGGTCCAGACTTTGGAACTGGTTCATCTAGAGAACACGCAGTTTGGGCATTACAAAATTACGGCTTCAAGGTGATCTTATCCAGCAGGTTTGCTGATATTTTTCGTGGCAACTCTCAAAAAATGGGATTGTTAACAGTGATTTTGCCGCAGGCAGATATCGAAAAAATCTGGCAGGAGATCGAAAGTAAACCAGATACTCAAATAACAGTAGATTTAGGCGCAAAGACAGTTGCATATGCAAAGACAACCCTCACCTTTGATATCGATGATTACACCCGCTGGCGTTTGATGGAGGGGCTAGATGACATTGGCCTGACCTTTACCAAACTAGATCAGGTGAGTAAGTTTGAAGAGAAACGATTGAGTTTTAAGCCTAAAACACTGCCAATTCGGTAATTCAAAACTCTAAATAATTACTTTAGAGTTTCGTGTAATCCTTAAAAAACCTTGATTTTACTTAACAATTTGCTTGCGACACACCTGTCTAATTAATCAGATTATTACTTATCACCCCATAGATTAACCCTTAGTTAGGCAAATGCTTAATTTTTATGCGTAAACAAGGGGATAAAAATGAACAAAGCCCAGTTCATCGCTTATCTAGCACCGCAATTTGGTGATAGTAAGAAGGAAGCTGCTCGCGCTGTTGAGGTTGTTTTTGATGCGATTGTTCGCAACATCTCAAAGGGCGATGACGTAATGATTAATGATTTCGGTAAGTTTAAGAAAGTAGATCGTCCGGCACGAAAAGGACGTAATCCATTTACCGGAGAGTCAATCCAAATTAAGGCAAGCAAGAAAGTACGTTTCTTAGCTTCAAAAGGATTGAAAGAAGTAATTTCAGGAGCCCGTAAGTTAGGTCCTGCACCAACACCACCATCAAAGGCAGCACCAGCTAAAGCTGCTGCAAAGACAAAGAAGAGCGCACGTAAGCCTGCAAAGAAGGCGAAGAAATCAAAGCGTCGCTAAATTAATTAGTAATTAAAAGCGGGATCTCATGCGTGGGGTCCCGTTTTTTACGCTCATTTATAGCGATTATCCTGATTGGTCGTAGAATTAACGAGTGCCTACCGAACTAACAGTTTCCTACGCACCCCCAGTAGGAAAGCCACTAGGGATAACTAATTGGTTCAAGTTTGGCGCTAATTTGGTGCGGCCAATATTAAATTTAGTTGGTAGGCGAGAGTGGCGTGGAGTTGAAAATATTCCAAAGATTGGGGCAGCCATTGCAGTTTGCAATCACATTTCATATGTTGATCCTTTGGTTTTTACGCACTTTCTTTATGACAATGGCAGAGCGCCAAGATATCTAGGCAAAGCCTCACTATTTAAGCTGCCAATTATTGGCCGAGTGCTAAGTGGTGCAGGGCAAATCCCAGTTGAACGGGAGACATCGGGAGCATCAAATTCACTTGTTCATGCGATTGCGTTTTTAAAATCAGGTCATCTACTAGGTGTTTATCCAGAGGGCACATTGACTAGGGATGAAAATTATTGGCCAATGAAGGCAAAAACTGGAATCGCTCGACTGGCGATCCTAACTCAAGTACCAGTTATTCCCTGTGCGCAATGGGGAGCACAAAAATTACTCCCTGCCTATAGCAAAAAACTTAAATTATTTCCCAGAGCTAAGTTTCAAGTTGTGGCTGGTCCGCCACTGGAGTTTTCAAAATGGGAAGGTAGAGCCGAAGATCCTGTGGCGCTCGAGGAGGCAACAGCTCATGTAATGAGTGCGGTAACCAGATTATTAGAACAACTGCGTGGTGAGAGTGCCCCAGTAGAAATTTTTGATCCAAAAAAATCTACGCTTCCCCGTATTGGTAACTTTAAAAAGGGCAATAAATGAAAAAGATTGCAGTACTTGGTTCAGGTGCCTGGGGTACAACCTTAGGTCAGGTTATGGTCGACTCTGGTCAACAAGTATTAATCTGGGGGCGAAATAAAAAAGTAGTTCGCGAAATTAATCGTCGCCACTCTAATCGCAGATTTTTAAAGGGAATTGATCTACCAAAAGAGCTTAAAGCAACTACTGATATCAAAGCTGTACTTGAGTTTGCTGATGTAATTTTGCTGGCAATTCCATCACAAACCCTGCGTGAAAACTTGAATAGTTGGAAAGGGTTTTTTCCCAAAGATCTGCCAATTATCAGTACTTTAAAAGGAATTGAGGTTGAGACTCAATTACGAATGACTGAGGTTGCCCAGCAAGTATTAGAGGTAGATAAATCAAGGCTTGGAATAATTACTGGGCCAAATTTGGCTAGTGAGATCATTATGCGCCAGCCAGCTGGTGCGGTTGCTGCCTCTGAGAATCCGCTAAATATTGCGATTATGCAGGAGTTGTTTTCAACTAATTACTTCAGAATTTATCCATCAGATGACTTGATTGGATGTGAGTTTGCCGGAGCTGCAAAAAGTGTTGTAGCACTTGCTGTAGGTATTGCAGTTGGTATGGGATACGGTGAAAATACTCAAGGATTAATGATTACTCGTGGTTTATCCGAAGTGGCAAAACTTGGCCAGGCGTACGGCGCCAATCCACTTACTTTTTTAGGCTTGGCGGGAATTGGTGACTTAGTAGCAAGTGCCCAGTCGCCACTTTCACGAAATAGAAGTTTTGGAGAAGTTTTAGGAAAGTCTGGTTCAGTTGCAAAGGCTCGCGCGCAGGTAGTCAAGACGGTGGAGGGAGTTTATTCGGCTAAAGCGATTTTAGAGCTAGCTCACCGAGTTGGAGTTGAAGTTCCGATTATTGAGGCAGTTTCAGATGTTGTTGCTGGCACGCTAAATCCTAGAGATGCCATGAATCGATTAATGACGATAAGTATTAAGGCTGAAATCTAATGAGCAAGGTAAGAGTTGCGATTATTTGTGGTGGCAAGAGTAGTGAGCATGAGATCTCTTGTGTTTCAGCAAATGGAATTCTAGGTGCAATAGATCGCAGCAAATTTGATCCAGTTTTAATTGGTATAACAAAGAGTGGTAAATGGTTATTACTTGCTGATGATACTAATTTTGCGATTATAAATGGCGCCCTGCCTTCAGTACCAGAATCAGGTGTTGAGGTCACGCTAACCAGTAGTGGATTATTTTCAGGTGGAAAAAACTTAGCAATTGATGTGGCTTTCCCGATTTTGCATGGTCCTTATGGTGAGGATGGCACGATTCAAGGATTATTTGAGATGATCGGGTTGCGATATGTTGGATCTGGAGTACTAGCAAGTGCAGTAAGTATGGATAAGTCTTATGCTAAGCCAATTTTTGCTGCTGCTGGTCTTAAGGTGGCTGAGGGAGTAGTAGTAACTTCAAACAAATTCAAATTACCTGGCAATCTTTCATATCCGCTGTTTGTAAAGCCAGCAAGAAGTGGTTCCAGTAGGGGAACCAGCAAGGTTAAACAGGAAAGTGAATTGATTACTGCCGTTGATTACGCGCTCACTTTTGATACTAAAGTGATAATTGAGAAAGCTGTTGTTGGTAAGGAGATTGAATGCGCAGTTTTACAAGCAGATGGTGAAGTAAAGGTCTCTACAGTTGGCCAGATTGTCATCGCTGAGAAGTATGAGTTTTATGATTTTCAAGCAAAGTACTTAGACAATTCAATGCAATTAGTCGCACCAGCAGATCTACCTCAAGGTGTGGAGGCGAAAATTCAAGCAGCAGCGCTTACTGCGTTTAATGCAGCAGGGTGTGAAGGATTAGCCAGAATTGATTTTTTCTACTCAAGTGATGGCCAAATTATAATTAATGAAATCAACACTATGCCAGGCTTTACCCCAACCTCGGTTTATCCAAAATTGATTGAAAAAGCTGGCATAAATTATCAATCATTAATTTCAAAATTAATTCAGAGTGCTCAAAATCGCTCAGCAAGCATTACTCGCTGATCATCATGAATGGCGTTTTAGAAAAATCAGCGGTAAAGCGGGTAGTAGCTGCTATGGAAACCTTTTCGATTAAAGGTGAAATAAAGGTATTAACGCAAACAGCAAAGAGTGCAACGGAAGCTGCAGCAGGCCTTGGAATCTTGGTAGGCCAAATTGCTTCTTCAATTATATTTAAATTGCCTGACCAATCACCATTATTAGTTATTACCTCTGGCCGGCACCGTGTTGATACAGAGTTAGTGGCCAGCAAGTTGGGTATTGAAAAATTAGAGCGGGTTGATGCTGATTTTGTGAAAGAAATTTCAGGATTTTCAATTGGCGGAGTGGCTCCTATTGGCTGGCTTACATCACCTGCAATTACATTAATTGATGAAGCATTAAGTGATTATGAAATTGTTTGGGCCGCAGCAGGTCACCCACATGCAGTTTTTCCCACCACTTATCAGGAGTTATTAACAGCAGCCCATGCCACACCGATGAAGGTTGGGCAGGTGAGTGTATGAAATTACAAGCTAACAAATCGCGTATATTTGAATGGCTAGGGGTTCTGACTGCAATAATTTATTCACTTTTAGTTGCTGCCAATATTGGCGCTGAGTTTATTGGCTTTACCTTGCTGCTAATTTCATCTGGATTAATTGGTGTTTGGGCATTTTTGGGAAAGCATAAAGGAATTCTCTTCTTACAATTTTTTTACGCCACAGCAGGAATCATTGGAATGATTCGCTGGTTTTAGTTTAAAAGTTTTATCAACCCTCAGTGGTTTGTGACTGGGCAAGTTAAAGTTCTGGTGATTCCAGATACTGCTTGAACTTTAGCTAATACAGTTCGACCAAAATCTTCCATACTGGCCGACTCTGCTCGCATAATCACATCATATGGACCGGTAACACCTTCGGCGATTGTCACACCTGCGATTGCAGAGACAGCTTTTGCAACACTAGATGCTTTGCCAACCTCAGTTTGGATAAGTATGTAAGCCTGAACAGACATTTCTTGCCTTTCAATCCGAGCTACATACTCAACGATGAAATGTAGCTGTATGAAAGGGTAGCCTATAGCGAGTTAATTGGGGAGTGGCATTGAGTGAATCTGAAGCAGGGCTGATCGCACAGTTGCGCGATCTTTTTCACGCCTCATTCCAAACTGGAGTTGAGATAGGCATTGGTGATGATGCTGCCGTGATTTTGGCCTCGAATAAAAAACTAGTAGCAACGGTGGATATGGCGGTTGAAGATATCCATTTCAAACGGGGATGGTCTACTCCGTTTCAAGTAGGTGCCAAGTTAACAACGGCAAACCTGGCAGACATATTTGCGATGGGAGCTACTCCTAAATATCTACTGGTAGCAGCAGCTATTACTGAGGTTAATAACTCGCAAATGGTAAGTGAGTTAGCAAAAGGAATTAGATCAGTTGCTGATAAATATGAAGTTGCAGTTATTGGTGGAGATTTAAGTAGAGCAGAGAAGATGAGTCTAAGCATTACCGCACTTGGCGAGATTTCAGAAAAACCAATTACTAGGTCGGGTGCGAAAGTGGGTGACATTGTTTATGTATCCGCATTACCTGGATTATCTGCTGCTGGTCTTGCAATATTAACTCGAGGGTTAGATCGTCCTAGATATGTAGTCGAGGCTCATTTGAATCCAAAGCTAAATGCGCCAGATAAATTAAAACAAGTAGCTACATCAATGTGTGATATCAGCGATGGACTAGTCACTGACGCTAGCCATATCGCCTTTGCGTCAACTGTAAGCATTAATCTGTCTAAAGATAAATTAATATCAGGATCAGATTTTAAAGATCTTGCAGAGCTAGCAGTTGAGTTAGGTGAGCAGGTATTTGATTGGATTTTGACCGGAGGAGAGGATCACTTTTTTCTAGCAACTGTGGATCCTAAAAATGCTGGTGATGAGATTGGGCTTGAGATTGGCATCGTCGAGATGGGCAATGGTGAGGTGTTACTTGATGGTAAAAAAATTCAAAAGGCTGGGTATCAGCACTTTTAATTAGCGAACTGCTTTACCTGCTTTAAGACATGATGCACAAACATTTTTACGTTTAGCTTGGCCATTGATAATTGTGCGGATCTTTTGAATATTTGGATTCCAACGGCGGCGGGTTGCACGCTTTGAATGGGATACGTTGTTACCAAAGCTTGGAGCCTTACCGCAGAGATCGCATACCGAAGACACGTTAATTACTCCCTTGATTTTCCTTGGTTCACTTAATTAGAGGCGAAAGATTACCTTGTGAGGGTATTAAATGGCTAATCCGGTGGGTAGTTACGCATAGTTGGCCAGGCGGCGTTAGATACTTCCACTATGGCAATCCTTACCACCCGATTAACTAATGTCTTAGGCGATCGGACTGCTGCTGTTTTAGAGAAATCCTTTGCTATTACAGATGTTAATGAACTACTGCGACATTATCCGCGTAGGTATGTGGTTCGTGGTGAATTGACTGATATTTCTACTTTAATTGCCGAAGATGAGGTGACAATCTTGGCTGAAATAGAGGCGGTCAAATTACGTCGGGCAAATGGAAAAAATATCTTAGAGGTAGTAGTTACTGACGGCAGTGCAAATTTATCCCTAACTTTTTTCAACCAAGCGTGGCGAGAAAAAGATTTAAAAACCGGTCGGGTGGGGTTATTTGCCGGCAAAGTAGGTATCTTTAAAGGAAAGCGTCAACTATCCCACCCTGATTATCAGCTGATACCTGATGGTGATGATGTCGATTCAGCGGTAGCTGAGTTTGCTGGCAAATTCCTGCCGGTATATCCAGCGACATCAAAATTGCCTTCTTGGAAGATTATGCAGTGTGTGAAACTAACTTTAGATTCCCTAGATGAGTTGCCAGATTATTTACCTAAAGATATTGCAGTTCAGTTTGCTTACCCAGATTTAAAAAAAGCATTTGCTGATATTCATCAGCCGCCAGATCTTGAATCTGCAGAAAATGCCAAACAAAGGCTCACCTTTGATGAGGCATTACTGTTGCAGTTGTTGTTGGGTCAGCGACGAAATGAAATTGCAAAGTTGAGCACAAAATCAAGAACTCCAAATACACCAGTTTTAGTGGCAGCATTTGAGAAAAAATTACCTTTCAAATACACCTCTGGACAAATTGAAGTTAATAGTCAAATTGAAAAAGATCTTTCAAATAAATACCCGATGCATAGATTATTACAGGGAGAGGTTGGCTCTGGAAAAACTGTTGTGGCATTAAGAGCGATGTTGTCGGTAGTTGATTCATCAGGACAAGCTGCGTTGCTTGCACCAACTGAGGTGCTAGCCCAACAACATTATCGAACAATCACTAAGTTATTAGGCGACTTAGCTCAGGCTGGAACATTGCAATCTGGTGAAATTGGTACCCAGGTTGAGTTATTAACTGGCTCACTACCACTTGCTCAGAAAAAAGTGATTCACACAAAACTTGCCACTGGACAAACTGGAATTGTAATTGGCACACATGCACTTATTTCAGATGGGGTTGAGTTTAAAGATTTAGGTTTAGTTGTAGTAGATGAGCAACATAGGTTTGGTGTAGAGCAACGGGATGCATTAAGGATGAAGGCAAAGCAGCCACCACATCTTTTAGTAATGACAGCAACGCCAATACCTCGTACGGTTGCAATGACAGTCTTTGGTGATCTTGATATCTCAACTCTGCATGAACTACCTGCTGGCCGAATAGGAATCACAACTCACTTAATACCTGTGCTTGAAAAGCCGCATTACTTAAATAGAGCTTGGGAGCGAGTGAAGGAGGAGGTAGCAAAAGGGCATCAGGTTTACATTGTTGCACCGCGAATCGCCAATCCGAATACGAAGATGACAGCGAGAGAAATCACCGCAGCCTCACTACTTGGTGAGGAGTATTTAGATAATGATGAAATGAGTGCGGTTGAGGAGTTAGCACCAGAGCTAGCCAGTGGCCCACTTAAAGGTTTGAAAATTGCGGTACTGCATGGCAAGTTATCTAGTGAGATTAAAGATGAAACCATGAGTGCATTTGCGAAAGGGGAGATAGAGGTTTTAATTGCGACAACTGTGATTGAAGTTGGAGTTGACGTGCCCAATGCGTCAATGATGGTAATAATGGATGCAGATAGGTTTGGTGTCTCACAGTTGCATCAATTACGCGGCAGAGTTGGCAGAGGAAGTGTGCCTGGACTTTGTCTATTTGTTAGCAGTGCTCAAGAGGATTCACAAAGCATGCAACGGCTAATTGCAGTAGCTGCAACACTTGATGGCTTTGAACTAGCAAGATTAGATCTAGAGCAGCGCAAAGAGGGAGATGTTCTTGGTCGCTCACAATCTGGCGGTAAATCACATTTGCGCCTGCTGCGAGTATTACGCGATGAAAAATTAATCGATCAAGCCAGAGAGGTAGCACTTAATGTTTTGGCAAAGAATCCGGAATTGACTGACCTGCCACAATTAAGAGTTGAGATTGAAAAGTTGAAGGTTGATGAGGCCACTGGTTTTATGGATAAATCATGAGCATGAGAATAATCGCCGGAGTTGGCAAGGGGCGCAAACTTTTTTCACCTCCTTCAATTACCAGACCAACATCTGATCGGGCACGTGAGGGATTATTTTCTTCACTAATCTCTACTTTTAATAATCTAGAGGGTTTACATTTTTTAGATCTTTTTGCTGGCTCTGGCGCAGTGGGGGTAGAGGCTCTTTCCCGAGGAGCAGCTTTAGTTGAGGCGGTGGAAAATAATCCCATCAGCTCGCAAGTTTGTGAAGAAAACTTTGCATTGATTGCAAATCTTAACGGGGTTGGAAAATATAAAGTTCATACAAAGAGTGTGTTTGAATTTCTAAACCACACCGCAAAAACTCCTTATGAGATTATCTATATTGATCCACCATATGAAGTGGCTAATAGTGAGGTTGAAAAAATCTTAAAGAAAATTCTCACATTAAATCTATTAAGCAAGTTTGGTGTGATTGCAATTGAGCGCGAAGCCAAATCTAAAGATTTCATCTGGCCCGAAGGATTGGAGCAGCTAAAACTTCGCTCATATGGCGCTGGCAGTATTCATTACGGCGTATTAACTGAGCGCTAGATCTGATGCAAAATGGCTAACTAAGCAATTAGTTGCTAGCGTTTTATCCATGAGACGTGTGGTTTGCCCGGGATCTTTTGATCCAATCACCAATGGCCATCTAGATATTATTGCTAGGGCTTGTACATTATTTGATGAGGTAGTAATTGCGGTATTGGTTAATCAAACTAAAATTTCACTATTCACAGTTGATGAACGAATCACCATGATCAAAGAGGTGACTAGCCGCTATTCAAATGTAAAAGTAGACTCTTGGAGTGGTTTATTAGTTGATTATTGCCGGACAAATAAGATTCCAACAATTGTTAAGGGCTTAAGAGCGGTGAGTGATTTTGACTATGAATTACAGATGAGCCAAGTGAATTTGCAATTACAAGGAGTTGAAACCTTGTTTATGTCCACAGCACCCTCACATTCATTTTTGTCCTCTTCTTTAGTGAAGGAGATAGCAAGTTATGGTGGTGATGTGTCAGCTTATATTCCAGCTGCTATCGTCGATAGGTTAAAATCTAGAGTTAAGCGGAAGGAGTAAAAATGGATGTAGTTGAAAGCCTTGAGGTGGCAATCGCAGCGGTTGAAGAGGCTCGCTCAGTTCCACTTTCTGCATCCTGTGTACTAAACCGTGGGGAAATGTTGCAAATCCTAGACAAAGTAAAGGTTTCATTTCCATCAGATCTTGCAAAAGCAATCGCAGTACTGCGAGACAAGGATCAAATCCTGGAGAGTGCTCGTGAGCAGGCGGATGCCATTATCGCCCAAGCTAGAGAAGAAGTTGCACGCCTTGTAGAGCAAACTAGTATCGTTACAACCGCCCGCAAAGAAGCACAAAAAATAATGGCTGAGGTGACTGCTGAAAGTAATGCAAGTCGGGATGAAATTGATGAGTACATCGACACCAGGTTGGCAACCTTGGAAGTAGTTCTCAATAAGACGTTGGATGTAATTAGTAAGGGTCGAGATCAATTAGGTGGATTTGAAACCAAACACGCACTTTCTGAACTAAAGAAGTAGTTTTCTATGGCTCGTTCAATATTTATCTTTAATACCCATGATTTACCGCATCGCGCCGGTGAGGTACGCGAGTATGAGTTGGATCTGAAAATAACTGAGCCAGTTGGTGTTGATTTATTATCTGTAAAACCTGATGAGATTATTGAATTAGATCTACGTATTCAATCGGTAGATGAGGGAGTTTTAGCAATGGGTCGGGTCATGGCACAGGCAACTGGTGAGTGCACAAGATGTCTTGATGGGATTACCTGGCCAATCGATGAGAGTTTTACTGAACTTTTCTATTATGAAACTGCTGCTAGTAAGAGTGCAGGTAAGAGGCGGGGCAAAGAGCGCTCAGCTAAAGATAACGAGGTTGATTTAGAGGAGGCTGATTTGTATTACATGGATGGAGATGAAATCGATTTAGAACTGCCGGTAAGGGATGCAGTGATTTTAAATTTAGAGGTAAATCCATTGTGTTCTGAGGATTGCCCAGGGCTATGTCAGGTTTGTGGTGAAAAATGGCGTGCGCTACCAAAGGAGCACTCCCATACCGAGGCAGACCATCGTTTGGCAGCTTTGAAGGATTTTGACGCTTAAGGGTTAAGCCGTTTTTACAAGATCAGATTTTTCGTAGATAATTCTCTTCTTGAAATAGTAAATCAATATAGGGAGTAAAAATCATGCCAGTCCCAAAGCGGAAAATGTCGCGAGCACGCACTCGCTCTCGTCGAAGCATGTGGAAGACAACTCCAGCAAATCTTGCAACTTGTGAACAATGCCAACAACCGAAATTGCAACATACTGCTTGCCCAACCTGTGGTACTTATAATCGTCGTCAGGTTTTAGAGGTCTGATCTGTATTCAAGCCTAACCGAGCGACTCGGAATCTTGGTTAAGGATGAGTTGCTGGAACTTGCATTAACCCACCGTTCTTTTTCTTACGAAGCCGGTGGTATACCAACAAATGAGCGATTAGAGTTTTTAGGTGATTCAGTATTAGGACTAGTTGTCACCGATGAACTTTACAAACAGTTTCCCAATTTAGATGAGAGTAGATTAAGTCCACTTAGATCTGGTGTCGTAAACATGAGAGCACTGGCCCAAATAGCTCGAGATATAAAACTAGGTGAGCATCTTCGAATAGGTAAGGGTGAGGAAGCCACTAACGGACGAGATAAGAATTCTATTCTGGCAGATTCGCTTGAAGCATTAGTTGGTGCAATTTATATCCAGCACGGTTATGCAAAAACCGCTGAGATAGTTTTAGAGTGGATAAAGCCAGCACTTACCTTGGCATCTGACATGGGTGCCAGCCTTGATAGCAAAACTGCGCTGCAGGCGTTGACCTCAGATTTAAATTTATCATCACCAGAGTATGAAATTACTGAATCAGGACCAGATCACGATAAAAGCTTTGTTGCCACTGTGATGGTCAGTAGTGAAAAGTTTCCTAATGGTGAAGGAAAAAGTAAACGTGAAGCTGAGCAAGCAGCAGCAAAGCTTGCTTATGATCTCTTAAGTAGTAGAAGTAAAAAGAAATAATAGTTTTAGCCAGCAATGCCAGAGCTACCTGAGGTTGAAACAGTTCGAAGTGGGCTTGAAAAATATGTACTTGGAAAAATTATTTGTGAGGCAGAAAGTTTCCACCCCAGGGCAATAAAATCCAGTTCGATTGCTGCATTATCTGCAGTAAATGGCGCAAAAATTATGGCCATAAACCGCAGGGGTAAGTTTCTTTGGTTTGAGTTGAATCGAGAATTAACACTAGTTGCGCATTTAGGAATGAGCGGTCAATTACTAGTACAGCCAACTCTAGCTACAAAACAACCACATTTACGAGCCAGGTTGGGATTAAGTAATGGCACCGGTTTAAGAAAGATTAGGGATGAAATTAGATTTATTGATCAGCGCACCTTTGGCTGGCTATCCGTAGAGCAGCAATCTGATGGCGTTCCAACCTGTGTTGCACACATTGCACTTGATCCATTTGCAAAAGAGTTTGATATTAAGCAGGTAGTATCAAAAATAAAGCAAAAGAAAACAGCTATCAAACCAGCCCTCCTTGCTCAAACAGTGGTGAGTGGTATTGGAAACATCTATGCCGATGAAGGATTGTGGCGGGCGAGAATTCACCCAGAGATAATCTGTGAAGATTTATCTGAAGGGGAGATTAAAAAAGTAATTACAAGTACGGTATTGGTTATGAAAAGTGCAATTAAGGCTGGTGGTACATCATTTGATGAGCAATATAAAAATGTTAATGGAGAGAGTGGTTACTTTTCGCGCTCTTTGAGCGTTTACGGTCGTGAAGGGCAACCATGTTCAAGATGTGCCACTGCTATCCGTAGAATCGCCTTTGCGAATAGATCCTCCCATTTTTGTCCGTGTTGCCAACGGTAGGTAAAGCCAAATCTGACAGATTTTTAGATAGGTTTGCGCCTATGAGGGGTGAACTATGTATCTAAAGAGTATGAACCTCAAAGGGTTCAAATCCTTTGCCTCCTCCACTACTTTAAATTTTGAGCAGGGCATTACTTGTGTTGTTGGCCCGAATGGATCTGGTAAGTCAAATGTCGTAGATGCACTCTCTTGGGTATTAGGAGAGCAAGGCGCAAAATCATTGCGTGGTGGCAAAATGGAGGATGTAATTTTTGCTGGCACTTCAGGCAGAGCCCCACTTGGTCGCTCTGAAGTTTCAGTCACTATTGATAATACCGATGGTGCACTACCAATTGATTTTTCCGAAGTGACGATAACTCGCGTTTTATTTAGAAATGGTGCCTCTGAATATTTACTAAATGGTGAGACAACACGCCTACTAGACATTCAAGAGTTGTTAAGTGATAGCGGTATTGGTCGTGAAATGCATGTAATTGTTGGGCAAGGGCAACTAGATGCAATCTTGCTGGCAAATCCGGAGGAGCGCAGATCTTTTATTGAAGAGGCTGCTGGTGTTTTGAAGCATCGTAAACGTAAAGAGAAGGCGTTGCGCAAATTGGATTCCATGCAAACAAATCTAGCCAGAATCCAGGATCTAACTGTTGAGCTTCGCCGACAACTGCGGCCATTGGGTAAGCAAGCTGAGGTTGCTCGCAAAGCATCAGTCATTCAGTCCGATGTCAGGGATGCCAAACTTCGATTGCTAGCAGATGATCTAACTCGCATGCGATCTGAGATGCAGGTGGAAGTTGCAGATGAGAATGTGCTGCGTGAGCGCAAAGAACAGGTAGAACGAGAATTAAACACGGCAAGAAACCGCGAAATTGAATTAGATGCAATTGCTGCGAGTGAGAATCCACAATTAATCGCAGCACAGGAAAATTTCTATCGCTTGACAGCGCAGCGAGAACAAATAAGAGGTGTGCAGAATCTAGCCTCTGAGCGAGCAAGATTTTTAACAGAAGAGGCGGAGGAGGCAAAGGCAACTGGTAGAGATCCAAAAGCCTCGGAAGAAGAAGCACTATCACTGAGAAAAGAAGAGTCTGCACTTTTTGCACAGGTAAAGATTTCACAAGAGCAGTTACATCTTGATTCAAACTCTTTAAAAGCTATTGAAGATCAACTTGCTTTGGAAGAAAATGCAGTTTCAGCATCACTGCGAGCTATTGCAGATCAACGCGAAGGAACTGCAAGGCAAGAAGGTCACATAAATGGACTTCGTTCCAGAATTGATGCAACTAATGGTGAGATCAGTCGTTTAACAACTGCTAAAAATTCTGCCGAAGATCGATTAAAAGGCTACCGTGAAGGTTTTGCAGTAATTGAAACTCAAATATCTTCACTGACTGCTTCAGAGCCAGGCCTAGATGGGTTATTTAATAAATTAAAAATAGAGTTAAAAGCAGCTGAAGGTGAGTTAAAGGTTTTAGCTGAAAAGCTGCAGTCAACTGAGAAATTACGAGCTGGATCTCTTGGTCGATTGACTGCTTTTAAGGAGATAACAGATTTGGTGGCATCCTCCGGGAGTGCAGACCTAATTGAAAAGATCGCAGTTCTTACCTCAAATTGTGAGGTGGAGGTCGCAAAAGTCTCCGCTGATTGTGATCGAATTAAATTTGAGCTAAATACTGCTCAAGATCGTTTCAATGCCGTGAACAAGAATTATGAGTTGGCGCTATCAAAGCTCAATGATTCAGATGCTGCAATGACAGGGCTAGCAGAACAATTAGCGATTGCTGGCCAAAATGTAAAAAACACTAGCGAAGAGGTTGATCGTCTTATCTCCACTTTGGAGGCAGCAAGTGAGCAACGTACATTTGATGAGAGAGATTTAGCTGCGGCGATAGCGCAATTTGAATCTCACCAAACTCCCATTGAGCCAGATTTAACACACCTAGAAGATTTAAGATCGCAAGTATCAGGTGCCAGATCTAAAGAGGTCGAGGCACGGCTTAATTTACGCACGATTGAAGAGCGCAAAGATGCAATCGCACAACGAGCCTTAGCATTAGAGAATCAGGCAAAGGTTGAGATAGATGCTGCCTCAAAATCAATTTCAAGACGAGAAAATCGTGCCCAGGCCGCGATAATTGCGCAGCAGATTGCCGACACTGCATATGAAGCATTAATTCAAATTGAATCATCAATTTCACGTGCTGGAGCTGAACGGGCTAGGTTAGAAAGATCAAGATCTGAGCGCGAAGGTGAAATTCTAAGTTTGCGCACTATCAGCAGAGAGTTAGCAATTGAATTAGAAAAACTAACTTCCAGTGTTCACAAAGATGAGATTACCCGTGCTGAACAGCGACTCAGGATTGAACAAATGGAGATGAAGGCGGTGGAGGAGCTTGGAATTGATGTAACCACCCTGCTTAATGAATATGGACCAAGCAATGATGTGCCAACATTTTATGAAAACGAGCAAGGAGAGTTTGTTCCTGGAGATTTGATTCCATATCGAAGAGACCAACAAGAGAAAAGACTTTCTCAAGCAGAACGCTCATTAGCTGTACTTGGAAAAATCAATCCATTAGCACTGGAAGAGTACTCATCGCTGGAAGAGAGATTGCGCTATCTTGCTGAACAGTTAGAGGATCTGAAGAAGACTAAGAAAGATCTGCTAGATATCATCAAAGAGGTTGATGATCGAGTTCAACAGATTTTCACTCAAGCTTATGAGGATACTGCGCGGGAATTTGAGTTAGTTTTTGCAAGGCTATTTCCTGGTGGTGATGGAAAGTTAATTCTCACAAATCCATCTGACATGTTGACCACAGGAATTGATGTTGAAGCCCGTCCTCCTGGAAAGCGAGTTAAGCGGTTGTCGTTGCTCTCTGGAGGTGAACGCTCCTTGGTCGCAGTTGCCTTATTAATTGCCATCTTTAAGGCCCGACCATCTCCATTTTATGTTATGGATGAGGTTGAAGCTGCTTTAGATGACACAAACTTAGGAAGACTACTTGGAGTGTTTGAAGAATTGCGCGAAAAATCCCAATTAATAATTATTACGCATCAAAAGCGCACTATGGAGATTGCAGATGCATTATATGGTGTGACTATGCGCGGTGATGGTGTGAGTGAGGTTATCTCCCAGCGCATACGAGAAGTTGATGCAGTTTCTTAAGAAGTAAATGAGTTTATTTACACGTTTATTTACTGCTCTTCGTTCTGGTGCAATAACCGATCAAGAGTGGGGTGAAATAAGAACTAATTTTATCGCTGCAGATCTGGGAGTAAAATTAGCAGATCAGGTTATTACGACCGCTAAGTCAGTCAAACCAGAGGATGCAAAAACTGCAATTACTCAGGTGATTTTAACTTGGTTGAGCAAAAAAGATCGCAGGTTAATAACTGGGGGAAATTCCTTAAAAACAATGTTAATTGTTGGCGTAAATGGGACAGGAAAAACTACCTCAGCAGCGAAGATTGCCAGTGTACTGAAAAATAATGGAAATACTGTTTTGTTAGCCGCTGCAGACACATTCCGTGCTGCTGCTACGGATCAGTTGCAAACTTGGGCTGAGCGGATTAAAACTGAAGTAGTTATTGGGTCAGTCAATAGTGATCCAGCTTCTGTGGCATTTTCTGCGGTCACAAAAGCCAAAGAGGAGATTTATGATTATTTAATTGTTGATACTGCTGGCCGGCTGCATACTAAGCAAAACTTGATGGCGGAGTTGGGTAAGGTAATAAAAGTAATCGAAAAGCAATCTTCAGTAGATGAGATTTTGTTAGTAATTGATGCCACGACTGGTCAAAACGGAATGAATCAGGCGAAGGTATTTATTGAGTCGGTGGGGATCACCGGATTAATTATTACCAAATTAGATGGATCAGCTAAAGGAGGGGTGGCGCTGGCGATCGAAAAGGAGAGCGGACTGCCTATCAAGTTTGTTGCAGCAGGTGAGCAGATATCAGATCTTGCCCCCTTTGACCCAGATCGGTACATCCAGGCTTTATTTGGCTAAGTAACATACTTTTAACATAAGGGATCAAACTGTCACCAGAATGAAACCTTAAAGGACGCCTGTTTTAACCCGCCCTATGCATAGTTGTCCCATCTCAATGACGAGGTTTCCCATATTTATTCAGGGTTAATAAAAAATTGGAGAATAAATGTCAGAGGTAGTTTTAAATGCTGGTGATACCGCTTGGGTACTAGCCAGCACCGCATTAGTGCTTTTAATGACACCAGGTTTGGCACTTTTTTACGGTGGCATGGTTAGAGCAAAGAGTGTTTTAAATATGATGTTGATGTCTATGGTAACTATTGGCATCGTTAGTGTGCTTTGGGTTATTTATGGCTTCAAACTAGCTTTTGGTTATGAGGCAAATTCACAATGGTATGGCGCAATCTCATTGTCAGGATTGGGAAGTGCGGTAAATGAGTTAACTAACAATGGTGGGGTATATCCAATTCCATTGTTAGCATTCGCAGCATTTCAATTGATGTTTGCAATTATCACACCAGCTCTTATCTCTGGCGCAATTGCAGATCGTACAAAGTTTACTGCATGGGCAGTTTTCGTAACCATTTGGGTGACCGTGGTCTATTTCCCAGTCGCGCACTGGGTATTCGCATTTGGTGACAAGGTTGGCGATACCGTTACCGGTGCTGGATTCTTAGCTGCTCGTGGTGTCCAAGATTTTGCCGGCGGAACCGCAGTTCATATTAATGCTGGTGCTGCTGGATTAGCCATGGCAATTATTTTGGGTAGGCGAGTTGGGTGGCGACGTGAGTCGATGCGACCTCACTCATTGCCATTAGTTTTAATTGGCGCTGGGCTTTTGTGGTTTGGTTGGTTTGGTTTCAACGCTGGGTCAGCACTGGGCGCAAATGGTGTTGCAGCTATTGCTTTATTAAATACTCAAGTAGCAACTGCAGCAGCAGCACTTGGCTGGTTGTTGGTTGAAAAAATCCGAGATGGTCATCCGACTTCATTAGGTGTGGCATCTGGTGCTATATCTGGTTTAGTTGCAATCACACCTGCGTGTGCATTTGTGGCGCCATGGGCAGCTGTCGTAATTGGTTTACTTGCCGGAGTATTTTGTGCCCTGGCAGTTGGGCTTAAGTATCTATTCAACTTTGATGACTCACTGGATGTAGTGGGTGTTCACTTAGTTGGTGGATTGTGGGGATGCTTATCAATAGGATTTTTCGGCAACAGTGCGATCAATAGCCTGGGCTTAGATGGAATTTTCTATGGTGGTGGAACTGCATTACTTGGCAAGCAAGCTTTTGGTGCTTTCTTTGTACTCACTTATTCTTTTATCGTAACCTTAATTATCGGTTTTGCAATCGATAAAACTATTGGCTTGCGAGTGAAAGAAGAGGCTGAAGTTTCGGGAATTGATTACGATCAACATGCTGAAACTGGATATGAATTAACAACTAGTTCAAGTGGAGGTTTTAGATCATGA
>SXRC01000097.1 GCA_005793655.1 Actinomycetota bacterium | reverse complement strand
TGCTGATATTGATAACAAGCGTGAGGCAGATTTAATTCTTACCTCACTTCCAAACCAAATTACCAGCCAAAATAGTGATTCAACTCTTTGGCAAAAAGCATCAGCTATTGCAGAGACTGAAATCGCAAGTATTGGTTGGTCAGAGCAATTAGCGGTAATCAGTATCTGCCAGGTGTTACCAAGTGAAACTGCTTTATTTGTTGGGTCATCAAGACCAATTAGAGATATTGAAGCCTTTTGTAAACCACGCAAAGGATTGCTGGTATTTAGCAATCGAGGTCTATCTGGAATCGATGGCAATATTTCAACAATTTTCGGAATAGCCAAAGAGTTTGAAAATACCAGTGCAATTCTTGGTGACTTAACCTTCTTGCATGATATCTCTGCATTGGTTAATAAGTCAGGTGAAAATATTCGCATTTTTGTACTTGATAATAATGGCGGTGGAATCTTTTCAACCCTGCCACAAGCTAATGCAGATAACTTTGATCAATTATTTGGTACACCACATAATTTAGATTTAGAAAAAGTTGTAACAGGTTTTGGCGTTAAAGCTACAACTGTAAGTGATTTAAAAGCCTTACAACTGCAACTGTCTAAGCCCATAGGCGGGTTAGAGGTAGTAATTGTGAAAGTGCCAACTAGATCAGCTAATGCCAATAATTTAAAACAAATAACTCAGAGAGTATCCAGCGCAGTGCGCATTGGTATTAACTTAGACTGACTTTCTGCAAACTCTTTCTCAGGATTTGAATCAGCAACTATTCCGCAACCAGCAAAAATTCTGATCGATTTTCGATCATCTGAAAGCAAGCCACACCTTAAAGCGATTGCAATCTCACCATCACCTTGTGCATCAATCCAACCAACTGGGCCTGAATAACGGCCCCTATCCATTTGTTCAAGTTGTGAGATATATTTTTTTGCCACCTCAGTTGGTGTTCCACAAACTGCAGCGGAGGGGTGTAGCTGTTCTATCAGCGTAAAGATATCTGCCTGCCTTGCACTACTGTTCAAAACCCCTGTGACATCGGTAGCAAGATGCATGACATTTGATAGATGTAAAACAAATGGTGATTCAGGCACATTTGTTGATGAACAAAATGGTGCAAGGCCGTCGGCAACAGACTTGACTGCATACTCATGTTCCTCTAAATCCTTTGATGATTTTGCAAGGGATGCTGCTAATGCCAAATCTCTATCTTCATTACCTGATTTACGAATAGTTCCAGCTAATACTCTGGAAGTTACTAATGATTTACTTAATCTGACTAATAGCTCTGGAGTGGCACCCACCAGCCCGTTAACAAGAAATAACCATGTGGATGGGTACTCAATCTCAAGTCGTTGCAGCAAACTACGTGCATCAATTTCCTTGGTAGAGATAGCGGTTAAATCGCGTGCCAGTACAACTTTTTCCACCAGACCATCTTTGATAGCAGTAATCGCCTTGGTTACCTGCTGCCGCCAAACTTCTTCATCTTTAGCTGAATCCTGCCAAGTAATCTCACCACTAACTGAGGAGGTATTAATTCTCTCTAAACTGGGTTGATTTTTATCACCAATCCAAGTTATCCATGATTTGCCGTTTTTCTGCCCCAACACAATCTCTGGGATTACTAGAAAAGATGGTGAGCTTGAATTAAAAGCGAATGATGCAAAAAGTAAGGGTCCAGTGCCACTTCCGTGTACATTATTATTTATTTTAAACTCTGAAAGTTGAGCATTCCACCACAATCGTGCCTGATCAAAACGGTCTTCACCGGTAACAATAAATTTTTTATACTCCCCAAAACCTACTAACCCATCACCGCTTCTTATCCATGCGCTAGTTAAATCTAAATCAGTATTCATCGAGGATAATGTTGGATGTTCTCCCAACATTTCGGTAGTAATAAAAACCGACATGATGAAATTTATGCCTATCTGTTTGTGTGATTTGTGTGTAAAGCCTACCGCCTAGAGAATAGGGGCATGGCCGGTGCTAATCTGAACAAAGATCCTGATGATGTATCAAAAATGTTTGATGGCGTGGCAAGTAGGTATGATTTTTTAAACGACTTGTTAAGTTTAGGCAGAAGTAAGGCTTGGCGTAAGACTGTGACCAGCATCATTGCTCCCAAGAGTGGCATGACAGTTTTGGATATTGCAGCCGGAACTGGAACATCATCAAGACCTTTGGTGGATAAGGGCGCTGAAGTAACAGCGCTAGATTTTTCAGCGGGAATGTTAGATCAAGGTCGTAGGCAGCATAAAGATATTAAATTTGTTCAAGGTGATGCTTTGAAATTACCATTTAGTGAAAATACTTTTGATGTTACAACTCTTTCTTTTGGACTTCGTAATACAGCCGACTCTAATACTGCACTTAGAGAGGCTTTACGAGTAACAAAAGTTGGCGGTAAAATTGTAGTTGCAGAGTTCTCTCATCCAGTTAATAAAATTTTTAGAAGAGCATATTTAAATTATTTAATGAAAGCACTTCCGATAATTGCGAAGCGAATAAGTAAAAATCCTGCTGCATACATCTACCTATCTGAATCAATTCGGGCTTGGCCAGATCAGGCCGGGTTAGCCTTAATAATGCGTGAATGCGGGTGGAAATCTGTGGCTTGGCAGGACCTTACCTTCGGAATTGTCGCAGTTCACATTGGATATAAGGCTTAGGTGGCAAAAGCTACCGCTGGCTAACAATAAGATTTGACGGTATGAATCCTTCAATAAATCCATATGTTCCAATCCTGGCGATTGGGGCAATTGGCTTGGGTTTTGCAATTTTTTCAGTGTTAGCTGCCGCTCTTACTGGACCAAAAAGGTATAACCGAGCGAAGTCAGATGCTTATGAGTGCGGAATTCAGCCCTCACCACAAGCAGCTGGTGGTGGAAGATTCCCAATTAAATATTTTTTAACCGCTATGTTATTTATCGTCTTTGATATTGAAATTGTCTTTTTATATCCATGGGCAGTCGCATTTGATCAACTGGGACTATTTGGATTAGTTGAAATGGGATTATTTATTGCCACCGTATTTGTTGCCTATGCCTATGTATGGCGCCGCGGTGGACTGGAGTGGGATTAAAATGGGTTTAGAAGAAAAATTACCAAGTGGCTTTTTGTTAACCACAGTTGAAAAGCTTGCCGGCTATATGCGCAAGAATTCATTATGGCCAGCAACCTTTGGTTTGGCTTGTTGTGCGATAGAGATGATGGCAGCAGGTGCTGGCCGATACGACTTAGCAAGATTTGGAATGGAAGTATTTCGTGCCTCCCCTCGGCAGGCAGATTTAATGATTGTTGCTGGCAGAGTAAGTAACAAAATGGCGCCAGTTGTTCGTCAAGTTTATGATCAAATGGCTGGTCCAAAGTGGAGTATTGCGATGGGTGCTTGCGCTTCATCAGGTGGCATGTTTAATAATTATGCGATCGTGCAAGGTGTTGATCACATAATTCCAGTAGATATTTACTTACCAGGGTGTCCACCAAGGCCTGAGATGTTGATGGATGCGATTCTAAAATTACATGAGCAAATTGGTAATGAAAAATTAGGTGCAAATCGTGAGAAAATAATTAAAGAGGTAGAGGCAGCAGCGCTCGCTGCAAAACCAACTCATCAATTAAAGGGATTGTTGGCATGAGCGAAAAAGGAATGTTTGGAATTCAAGGAAGTGGCGATACTTCTGGGTTTGGTGGCTTGGTAAATACCACTGCAACGATTGGGTCAACAGAACGTCCATTTGGTGGATATTTTGATCAGGTTGCTGATGATTTAGAGCGTGCCTATCCACTCTTTAGTGATGCAATAGAGAAGGTGGTTGTTGATCGAGGCGAACTGACATTATTTGTAAAGCGCGATCGACTATTTGATGTGGCAAAGATTTTGAGAGATCAACTTAGATTTGAAATGTGTATCAGCGTCAGTGGAGTGCATTATCCAAGTGAGATAGGACGCGAATTACACTCGGTATATTCACTTCTTTCAATAACTAGAAATCAAAGAATTAGATTAGAGGTTTGTGTATCTGAAAAAGATCCCCATCTACCTTCATTAGTTGAGGTATGGGCAGGAACTAACTGGCATGAACGTGAAACATATGACATGTTTGGAATTATTTTTGATAACCATCCAGGTTTAACTCGCATCTTGATGCCAGATGATTGGTCTGGATTCCCACAACGAAAAGATTATCCACTTGGTGGTATTGAGATTGAATATAAGGGTGCAACTATTCCAGCACCATCTGAGCGCAGGAGTTATAAGTGAGTACATTTACCGATCCATACGCATCCTCACAAGAAACCACTGAAGGTCGGGTTTACTCCGTTACTGGTGGTGATTGGGATGCATTAGTCACTGAAATTGGTGCCACGAAGGAAGAGCGTGTGGTTTTAAATATGGGACCACAACACCCCTCTACTCACGGTGTACTGCGATTAATTCTTGAATTAGAGGGTGAAACAATCACTGAGACAAGATGTGGCATTGGTTATTTACACACCGGCATTGAGAAAAATACTGAGTTCAGAAACTGGACTCAAGGCGTAACTTTTGTAACCAGAATGGATTATTTGTCACCAATATTTAATGAAACTGCATACTGCCTTGGTGTTGAAAAGCTTCTTGGAATCACTAATGATGTGACTGAAAGAGCTACTGTAATTCGAGTTATGATGATGGAATTTAATCGCATTTCATCCCACATGGTTGCACTAGGAACTGGCGCACTTGAGTTAGGCGCACTCTCACCAATGATCTTTGCATTTAGAGAGCGAGAAAAAGTATTAGATATATTTGAATTACTATCTGGTTTGCGAATGAATATGGCATATATCCGTCCAGGTGGTTTAGCTCAAGATCTACCAGATGATGCCTTAAGCAAGATAAAAGCAACGGTAAAAGATTTAAGACATAGCTTTAAAGATAATGAAAAACTATTGGTTGGCAACTCAATCTTTATGAAGCGCACCCAAGGGATTGGTTACTTAGATTTAGCTGGATGCACAACACTGGGCATAACTGGTCCAGTACTTCGTGCAACTGGTTTAGCTTGGGATTTAAGAAAAGCTCAGCCATATTGTGGCTATGAAAATTACGAGTTTGATATTCCAACCACTGATAGTTGTGATGTTTATGGTCGATTTTTAATCAGAATGCAGGAGTTAGAGCAGTCATTAAGAATTATTGAGCAGTGCGTTTTAAAGCTAGAGAAATTAGAAGGACAGCCAGTTATGGTTGCTGATAAGAAGATCGCTTGGCCATCGCAATTATCAGTGGGTGCAGATGGAATGGGCAATTCACTTAATCACATCAGAGAAATAATGGGTGAATCAATGGAGGCTTTGATTCATCATTTCAAGTTAGTAACTGAAGGATTCAGAGTTCCAGCAGGTCAGGTGTACACCGCAATAGAATCTCCAAGAGGGGAGCTTGGTGCGCACTTAGTTTCTGATGGTGGTACTCGCCCTTATCGTGTTCACTTCCGTGATCCATCCTTTAATAATTTGCAATCCACTGCAGCGATGTGTGAGGGCGGACAAATTTCAGATGTAATTGCAGCGGTTGCTTCAATTGATCCAGTAATGGGTGGGGTTGATCGATAATGGCTTATACATCAGATCAAATTTCAGTTATGGATTCGATAATTGCAAGATATCCACGTAAACGATCTGCAATTATGCCGTTGCTTCATTACACACAATCAATTGATGGGTATATAACCAATGACGCAATTGAATTAATTGGTAAAAAACTAGATCTGGCAACCGCTGAAGTAAATGCAGTTTCATCGTTTTATACTCAGTATAAAACTAAGCCAGTTGGTGAATACCATGTTGGTATCTGTACCAATACCTTATGCGCAGTAATGGGTGGGGATTTAATATTTGATTCAGTAAAAGAACATCTTGGAATTGAAAATGATGGTGTAACTAGCGATGGTAAAGTTTCAGTAGAACATATTGAGTGCAACGCAGCATGTGATTACGCACCGGTTGTAATGGTCAATTGGGAGTTTTATGACAATCAAACTGTGCAATCAGTTAAAGATTTAGTTGATAGTGCCAGAGCTGGCAATCCACCTGCGCCAACTAGAGGTCCAAAAACTTTAAGAACATGGAAACAAAACTCTGCCGTCTTGGCAGGAATTTCAGATGGACTTGCTAATGAAGGAGTGCAAGCAGGGGATGCAACACTGCTTGGTTTAAAGAAAGCAAAGGGTGGGGCATGAGTAAATTAACTCCAGTTCTTTCCGCACATTGGGATGAACCAGACTCTTTTACTATCGCCGGATATAAACGTCATGGTGGTTATAGCGCGGTTACCAAAGCTTTGGAAATGAAGCCTGATGAAATAATTCAGTTAGTAAAAGATTCGGGATTACGCGGCCGTGGTGGTGCTGGTTTTCCAACTGGTAATAAATGGGGTTTTATTCCACAAGGAGATAATAAAGAACATTACTTTGTAGTCAACGCAGATGAGTCAGAGCCAGGCACTTGTAAAGATACGCCATTATTAATGGCAAATCCGCATGTATTAATTGAGGGCGTAATTATTGGTTCATATGCAATCAGGGCAAACTACGCATTCATTTACATCAGAGGTGAAGTCACTCATGTGGTGCGCAGGGTTCAGCAAGCAATAGAGGATGCTTATGCAGCTGGTTTGTTGGGCAAAAATATCTTAGGAAAAGGATTTGATTTAGAATTGGTAGTACATGTTGGCGCCGGTGCATATATATGTGGTGAAGAGACTGCCTTACTTGATTCATTAGAAGGATTTCGTGGTCAACCTCGACTACGTCCGCCATTTCCTGCGATTGC
>SXRC01000096.1 GCA_005793655.1 Actinomycetota bacterium | reverse complement strand
TCGCGTGGCTGATCTGGGTGGCTCTTCACTTATTTTATTTATTAGGTGGGCGAAATAAAATTACCACAATTGCTGATTGGACTTGGAACTACTTAACATTTGATCGCGGTAATAGACACATCATGGATTCTCAATAAGTCCAATGGCTAAAGCTGTTTATCGTAAATTTATTAAGGTAGATGGACACCAAATCTGGTCGGTCAAGTGGCAGAAAAATGGTGAGCCAGTGGTATTACTACATGGTGGACTTAGCCATACTGCAAAGTGGGAAAAGAAAATTCTGCCAGCAGTTGCCACTACCCATGAACCATTTGCCTATGATCGAACCGCACATGGCTATACCAAAGTTAGACCAGGGTATATGCACTTTGATTTTCAAGTTAAAGAATTAATTGCATTTATTAAGAGTGTGGTAAAAAAACCAGTTCATATAATTGGTTGGAGTGATGGAGGAAATATTGGATTACTAGCAGCTATTAAGTATCCAAAATTAGTAAAATCTTTAGTTGCGATCGGTGCAAACTACACCTACGACGCTGGTTTATCATTTGATTTAGATAATGTTGAGGTATCAGCGGAGGAGGCTGCGCAATTTGTGCGGATGAGTGAACAGGATCCGAAATTATTGCTAGAGATTAAGAAAAAAGCTTTTAAGGTTTGGCGCACTGAACCAAAAATACGGCTATCACAACTTAAGAAGATTAAGTGCCCAGTATTGATTCTGGCAGCAGATGATGAGCCATTTACCAGTCAGATGACATTTAAAATGTATGAGGCAATACCAAATGGCAGGCTTGCGGTAATACCAGGAGCATCTCATAATCTAGTTGGCGAAAAACCAAAGTTAATGCAGGCAGTAATCAAAGATTTTTATAAATCATTAAGTTTTCCAATTACCAAGATGCCTAATCGACGTGCTAAACAACAGAGTAAGATTTTAAGAAACTCTTAACTCCGCAGGTGCTCCTTTGGGTACAAATGGCTTATTTGGAAAGACTGGTGAAAGTTTTATATACATAGTATTTTGTGCAGGACGGGTATCTGCCTCACCTTTATTTGGCCAAAAGGAAAAAGCTCGCTCAGCTTGAGCAGTAATTGTCAGTGATGGGTTTACTCCAAGATTTGCAGTAACGGAGGCACCATCAACAATATGAAGTGTTGGGTAGTTATAAACCCGATGATATGGATCAATAACTCCACTCTTAATTGAGTCACCGATAACGCACCCGCCAACAAAATGTGCAGTGAAAGGAGCGTTAATTAAATCTCCAATGTGACCGCCTGCAATGCCGCCATTATTTTCCGCGATTCTTCTTGCTACCTCATTGGCAGCTGGTATATAGGTTGCATTGGGAGTAAGAGAATCATTCTTTGAGGTTAATCTAAAGCCAAGTAAGCCTTTTTTACCTCTCACGCTAATAGCAGAGTCAACATTTTGCATTATTAATGCCACTACTGTCCGCTGACTCCATTGCCTAACATCTAAAATCTTTAATACCAGGGATGGCTTGGTAATTACTTGGCGCAGCCACTGCCTTCTTCGATCTTTAATATCTGTGCCATCTGTCATTACCGTCTGCAATAGGCCCATAAAGTTGCTGCCCTTGCCATATCTAACTGGCTCAACATGGGTGTGATCATCTGGAAAAAATGATGAAGTGATGGCAGAGCCAGCGGAGAAGTCTGTTCCCCCTTTTGGCATGATGCTGCCTGTTAAAGCTTCGCTATTGGTTCTAGATAATTTACCTAATTGATCTGAAAGATTAGGCAGTACTGAATCTGATTTCATTTTGTGTAATAACTTTTGAGTGTTATATGTTCCAGCAGCGACCACAACTTGAGAGGCGGTAAATACTCGCTTGCCACCAATCCAGGCTGAGCTTTTACGGGCAGTAACTTTCCAACTGCCATCTAGCATCTGCTCAATCTTGGTAACAGTGTGTTCTGGAAAAACCTTTGTTCCTGCCTTTTCCGCAAGACCTAAGTAATTTTTTGGCAGCGTGTTTTTTGCATTGTGACGACATCCTGTCATGCAAGCACCGCATTGCAGACAACCATCTCGATCAGGTCCAACACCACCAAAAAATGGATCCTTAGATTTCACAGCTGCGCCATCACCAAAATAAACACCAAGGGGTGCCAACTTAAATGTGTGGCCAACTCCCATTTGGTCTGCCACCTGTTTCATTGCTTTATCTGATGCCGAAAAGTATGGATTTTGGGCAACACCTAACATGCGAGATGCTTGGTCATACCAAGGAGATAGCTCACTATCCCAATCAGTAATATGTTTCCATTGTTTATCTTCAAAGTAGGAAGCAGGTGGTTTGTATAAGGTATTTGCATAAACCAAAGAGCCACCACCAACTCCAGCTCCAGCTAAAACCAATACATCTGGAAGTACATGAATGCGTTGAATACCACGTAGGCCAAGTCGGGGCATAAATAAAAATCGGTTTAATCGCCAAGAAGTTTTTGGAAAATCTTTATCAGAAAATCTTCTACCTGCCTCAAGCACTGCGACCTTGTAGCCTTTTTCGGTAAGGCGAAGGGCGGCGACAGAGCCACCAAAGCCAGAGCCAATTACCACCACATCAAAATCGGTAGATTTCATAATCAAACTCTACTTTGATCCCTTAGTAATAATAAGTAGTTAAATCTGGAGCCCCCCGTCAGGATTGAACTGACGACCTGCCGCTTACAAGGCGGCTGCTCTACCACTGAGCTAGAGAGGCGGATATTTAAGGCGTAATTATGGCACAACCAAGAAGATCAATTTACTATCGATCACACCATCTAGTTGGCTGGGCATACTTACAACTTCTGCCATCACCGGATGATTTACCCCGAATTCGGCGCCAAATCCAAGGCAGTAAAAAGATCCCAACCCATGCGATGTTTATAAAAAACTTTAAAACTTTATTTTTCTCTTTTGCTTCGGGTAGTGGCATTCGCCAATTTAGATCAAACTCATAACCTAATCCTTCTAAAACAGCATTTGCTAATCTTCTATGACCCTCTGAGTTCATGTGTAATCGATCAAATGCTAAAAACCTTCTATCATTTAAAAACTCAGCTTTTCTAGCTTCAAACAAAATTGTTGGGTATTTCCCAGCAACCATTCTTACATTCTCATTAAAAGCACTAAACCGCTGGTGCCAAAGAGCAGCTGTCTTTCCTTTTCCCTCAACCTTATCCACCACTGTAAAAACTATTACCGTAGCTCCAGAATCTGTTAACTGTTTTATGCCCCTTTCATACTCAGGAAGTGAAATCTCTGGTTTGTAATTTGGCCTAAGCACATCATTAGCGCCAGCATGAAATGAAACAAGAGTTTGTTTGCCTTCAATAAATTTAAGTGCATTTGGAATTTGATCTTCAACTACTTGCTTTAATAATTTACCTCTAATTGCTAGATTTAGATAAGTGAAATTTGGATCACCTTTGGCTAAAACATCTGCAACTCGATCTGCCCAGCCACGGTATTTGCCCTTGACTGTCTCATCGCTCATCCCTTCAGTCATTGAATCACCGAGAGCAATAAAGCGGGTATAGCGCACTTTACTTATTTCTTTCTGCCGCAACCTGATACATAACTATTGCTGTTGCCACACTGGCATTTAAAGATTCGACTGAGGATTGCATGGGAATTGAGATAACAAGATCACACTTTTCTCTAACCAACCTAGATAATCCTTTACCCTCACTGCCAACAATAATATAAATAGATTCACTAGCTAAATTCATTTTTGCTAATTCGACATCACCCTGCGCATCTAAGCCAACTACAAAACAGCCAGCTTTTTTAGCATCTTCAATTGATCTAACTAGGTTGGTTACTTGGCTAATTGGCATTCGAGCTGCAGCTCCAGCCGAAGCCTTCCAAGCAGAACCTGTCATAGCAGCATTTCGCCGCTCTGGGATTACTACTCCATCTGCGCCAAATGCTGCTGCTGATCTGACTACAGCTCCTAGGTTGTGAGGATCAGTAATTGAATCTAAGCCAACTAACATCATTGGCTTGTTTGCAGTTGTGAGAAGTTTTGAAAAATCTGTGTAGTTAAAAGGTTTAATTACTAAGGCAATACCTTGATGGTTTGAAAAACCAGTTAAATCATCAAGTGCTCTTCGGGGAATCTCCTTTATCGGCAGATCAGCATTTTTAGCTAATCTGATGGCTTCTGAAATTTTCTCATCCATCTCAACTTTTATTGCAATCACTAACTCTTTGGCAGGAATCTTTGCTCGCAAAGCTTCTACAACTGAGTTCTTACCAGCGACTGCATCTTGTGTAGAACCTCTTCGATCAAATCTTTTTTCAGGACGATCTCCTCTGCGATCCTCTCGTTTTTTCTCTCGATCATTCACCTTAACTGGCTTGCGAAATCCTTTGCGAGCAACACCTTTATCATCTCGGCGGTTATCCCTTTTTTCAGGGCGTGCAGCTGCACTTCGCTCAACTCTTTTATTACTACCGCGAGTGAAACTCTTGGCACCCTTTGGTCGATCCTTACGCGCTTTACCTGGCTTCATTAATAACTCCACCTTGGACCATTGGCTGTGTCTTCTACTGTAATGCCTAAAGATG
>SXRC01000095.1 GCA_005793655.1 Actinomycetota bacterium | reverse complement strand
GTATTTCGTCCAAGATGTTGATCGGGCAAAAATAGAACTTTCTCACCCTTTTCAAATGCCCACTTCATCGCTCTGGCTGCATTAGATGATGTACAAACTGCGCCGTTATTTTTCCCAGTAAAGGCTTTGATTGCCGCTGAGGAGTTCATATAGGTAATTGGAATTGTTTTTCCTGCTACGCCAATTTTATTTAACACCTGCCAACAATCTGCTACTTGGGAGGCGGTTGCCATATCTGCCATCGAACAACCTGCTGCCAGATCTGGCAAGATAACTTTTTGATTATCAGTGGTTAATATGTCCGCACTCTCTGCCATAAAGTGCACACCACAGAAAAATATAAATCCTGCTTGCTTGTTCTCAGCAGCTGCCTGAGCTAATTTAAATGAATCACCGCGGATATCGGCAAAGGCGATTACCTCATCTCGCTGATAGTGATGTCCCAGCACCATCGCCTTGCTGCCTAAGGCCTTTTTTGCTGCAATCGCTCTTTCAACTAATGATTTATCACTGGCAGCAGGAAGTTGCCCCTCACAGGAGACGCCCCGCTCACTATTTGGATCAGCAGCAGCACCTAACAGCATTAATTCGGTTATTCCCATGTTGGCAAGTGTAAACGCTCACAGGTTTTGATGGCGAAATTTTCTGCCAGAGCGAGTAATCTATGAGCCTAGATGAAGTATTGGAGATAGGTGAGTATGAGCACAGAGACAACAACGCCGACAACGCCAACAACAATTGCTACTGGCATTGGATTAACTGATGTGGCGGCAGAGAAGGTTTCATCTTTACTAAAGCAAGAGGGCAGAGATGATCTAAGTCTTCGAGTTGCGGTGCAACCTGGTGGTTGTTCTGGACTTCGCTACCAACTCTACTTTGATGATCGCAGCTTGGATGGGGACACTGTTGTTGAATTTGGTGCTGCCAAGGTGAAGGTTGTTACTGACAAGATGAGTACACCTTATTTAATGGGTGCCAAAATTGATTTTGTGGACACTATCGAGAAGCAGGGTTTTACAATCGATAATCCAAACGCTCAGGGCTCATGTGCCTGTGGCGATTCATTTAACTAGAGTTTAAATCTCTGATGAAGGTGGCGGTCGCCGGTTCAGTCGGTGGCGACCACTTAATGAGTTTTGGTGGCAAGTTCACCGATTCACTAGTTGCTGGCTCACTTTCAAAAGTTTCACTCTCGTTTTTAGTAGACACCCTGCAGATAAGACGTGGTGGGTGTGGTGCCAATATTTCATTTGGAATGGGAGCACTAGGGCTTAATCCAATATTAATTGCTGCAGTTGGTAAGGACTGGGTTGATTATCAAAATTGGCTTAATCGACACGGAGTTGATACCTCGCATGTTTTAGTCTCGCAAACCCTGCACACCGCAACCTTTATGGTGACAACTGATACTGAGTTAAATCAGATCGCATCTTTTTTTCCTGGAGCAATGAGTGAGGCAAGAAATATTGAGTTAGCCCCAATTGTTGCAAAGACTGGAAAGTTTGATCTGCTAGTAATTTCACCAGATGATCCACAAGCCATGATGGCTTACTCCCAGATGGCTAGGGATCTAAAGATTCCTGTGGCAGCAGATCCCTCACAGCAACTAGCCCGAATGGATGGCAAAGAGATCGCACAATTGATAGATGGTGCAAAGTACTTATTCTTAAATGAGTATGAGTTAGCTCTTGCGATTCAAAAGACTGGTTGGACTGATCGACAATTATTTGATCGCGTGCAGGTGCGAGTAGTTACGCTGGGTTCAAAGGGTGCACAGATTGAAGAGCACGGCAAAGAGAGTATTTATGTTGGCGTACCAAAAGAAAAAGCGAAGCTAGATCCAACTGGTGTGGGCGATAATTTTCGTTCAGGTTTTATTGCTGGCCTTGCTTGGGGCTTAGGTCATGAAAGGTGTGGACAATTAGGTTCCATGCTTGCGACCTACTGCATTGAAACCACTGGAACTCAGGAGTATCACTTCACAAAGGATGAGTTTTTAAGCAGATTTGAAGTTGCCTATGGCAAAGTGGCAGCGGATGAGGTTAAGCCCCATTTAAATGTCAGATTAGTTGGCTAATTTTTACGAAGGCTTGTAACAGTACTTTTTAATGCCTGGCAAAAATCCTTTACCATCTTCTCAGTTATATCTTTATGAATAGTTAATCGAATATTTCCAGCAACTGGTCTACCCATAGCAGCTAATACATGACTCGGCTGCATGTCAGCTGATTTACAGGCTGAGCCAGAGTCCACTGCAAAACCTAACTCCTCCAGTGCTAGCAGCGCTCGATCTGCCTCAATACCTTTAATGCTAAATGAAATAAATTTGGCTAGACCATCTGCAGTAGATGCAATATCAACATCAGTCATTTCACTTTTGATAAATGCAATTATTTCCTGTTTTAATTTTGATCGGATATCACCCTCTTTTAGATAGTTTTCAAGGGCAACTGAACTAGCCAGTGCCAGCGGAATTGAAAATGTTCCTGGCGTACGAGATAAATCATTGTGGGGCAGGGGATTGCGCCATTGGTCAGCAGCTCTAATCACCAACACCCCAAAGCCAGCTGGTCCTTGCCAGCTGGAACTATCAAATAATGCAGTTTGATAATCAAATTGAGGCAGGTGATCAACTCCGCTGGCAGTGCAATCTGCAAAGGTAAGTGCTTGGTTTTTCAATACTTTTTGGAGGTTTCCACTCTCGCCATTGGCAACCTGCCAGCAGATCACATCATCTGTATTGCAAGTAAAATCTGCAATTTCACCATTCCCATTTACTGATAAGCAGGTGGTGGATCTGCCCAAGTTTTGTTCATTTGCTGCAACTGCATAAACCTTTTGTCGATCTATTTTTGAATAATATAATTTGCTATCAGATTTTAGTAAACCTGCAATTCCCAACTGAAAACCAAGATCAACCTCACCTAGAAACTCGATCTCATCAGGGCGAACATTTAATGCATTGGCAAATGTTTGCCTTACCTGCTGCAGCAAAATGGCAGTTTGCCGTGAAGAGTTGTTTAACTTGTTTGGGTCTGCCCAGCCCTTAGTAAAAAACTCAGATAACAGCGGTATTGCAGCAGGGTG
>SXRC01000094.1 GCA_005793655.1 Actinomycetota bacterium | reverse complement strand
GGCCCCTGCTGCTCGCATTAATTTAAATGCTGGAATATATTTTGTAGATGGTAAATGTGGACCTCGGCATAAATCTCGCCAAACTGGATTGCCATCTCTACCTAAGTTGTCATAAATAGTTAATACCGATCCACCCACCTCAACAATTGATTCATCACTGACTTCATTAGATTTCAAACCAATTAATTCACATTTATAAGGTTCACTCTTTAACTCTATTAATCCCTCTTTTTCACTTACTACCCGGCGACGAAACCTTTGCCCAGCCTTGATAATTTTTCGCATTGCATTTTCAAGTCTTTCTAGATCATCGAGTGTGAAAGGATTCTTTGGGTCAAAGTCATAGTAAAAGCCATCAGTTATTGGTGGTCCGATTGCCAGTTTTGTTTGCGGAAATACCTCTTGTACTGCCTGGGCTAAAACATGTGCGGTGGAATGGCGCAGGACATTAAGACCATCAGCTGATGAGATTAAAACTGATTCAACAAGATCACCATCCGCAAGGTCAGTCCAAAGATCCTTAAGCTCACCATTAACCCGACAAATGACTACATCTTTTTGATCTTCAAACAGGTGAGTGGGCTTTTCATCAGGGGTGACTGTTTGAGATTTGCCATCGACGGTGATCTTGATTTGGGCGGACATACCGCTAGGTTAGCAAAGCGAGCGATAAAGGAGTGTCGTCACGAGTAGATGCGTACCAGAAAACCAGTAAAACCAGTGAAGCAAAAGTAAGCGCAGCAACAATCATCAGTCGATGCCGTTTCTTAATCTTCACCGCATCAGCTGCCTGGTTTGCTACATCCTTTGCTTGCCGAAGTAGCCGGGCCGCCCATGCAAACTCAGAGGCCAAAATTCCTAGCCCAGTAAATATGATCAACCAACCAGGACCAGGGGCAGCTAAAGCAACAACACCAATTAATGTGATTACACCACCTAGAACTCCAACTATTACTCTTTTGGCCATTGAGTTCATGGATTTATCTTACTTGTTAATAACTTACTCAAATCACTAATTAAATCTGCTCCCTTCTGATTTTCATCAAAAAGTATGTCATCAACCTTACTTACCGGTTGGATCAAGCGAATCGAGGAGCAGGTATAAATTCCTTGTGCTTTCAGCAACTGTTCGTAACCAAAAAGTGATTGGCTCACCCCAAATGAGTTAATCAGTATTTTTCGCATTACGCCTGGTAAACAGCCTGATTCAAGAGCTGGGGTGGTAAAGCCCTCGTTGGTAAGAATCAAAAGATTAGAAAATCCAGTTTCAACTACATGATCATTTTCATTAACGAAAATAGCATCTGTGTATCCAACCGCCTGTGCTCGCCTTACTGCCATCATGGATTGCCCGTAAGATATTGATTTAACTCCAGAGAGCACCGCCTTAGAACTTACAGCCTCCTTCATTCTCATCAAGCTCACTGGCTTATCACTTTCGACAAACGCCTCTGCTGAAATCATCCAGTTGCCATCGGCTAAAACAGTAAGCCTGATCTTTGATTTTCCAGCAGCCTCTGCCAACACCTTTGCTATTCCCAGATCTAGATCAATGCGCGCTGGTATGGAAATTAATAACTGCGCTGCTGCATTTGCAAGTCGTGCGTAATGTCTCTCCCAAGCAATCGGTGCTTGATCGATGCCAAGTATGGTTTCAAATAATCCATCACCTCTTAATAATGACTCCGAAAAGGGCAGAGTTAACGGATTGCTGATGATCTCACCATTTATTAGAACCTTCATAACACCCCACCTGATGCGATCGCTAGCAATCTTTTTGCCTTCAACTGCGTCTCTTCCCACTCAGCCTCTGGATCACTTTGCCAAGTTATACCGGCGCCAGTTCCAAAGTTAATCTTGCCATTTTTTTCTGACCAAAAAATTCTAATTCCAACAGATAAAACCGCTGTTTCATTCTCCACAAAACCAATCACACCACAGTATGGCCCACGCTTGCACTTTTCAATCTCTGCAATTGCTTTTAAGGCAGATGACTTAGGAGCACCACTTATTGAACCTGCTGGTAACAAAGATTTTGAAATATCTGTCCAATTGATCTCAGATCGCAATCTGCCCACTACATCTGAGACTAAGTGATAGAGACCCGGGTGAGCCTCAGTTACAAGCAACCTTGGCACATCAACGCTACCGCTCTCACAGATGCTGCCGAAGTCATTACGCATTAAATCTACAATCATCACATTCTCCGCTCTATCTTTTTCACCAAAATTATCACTCTTTGAAGTTCCCTTAATTGGCGTGCATTTGATCCGCCTGCCATTTTTTTCTAAAAATAACTCCGGTGAGGCGGAGGCAATCTCCAAATTTGGCAAGTTTAAATAGCAGGAGTAGGGGGCGGGATTATCACTTTGTAATCTATTACTTAATCCTTGCAAGGATTGATCAGAATCAGCTGTAAGCACTCGGCAAAGATTCACCTGATAAATATCACCTGCTGCAATTTTCTCTTTTATCTTAATTACATTTTCTTGGTAGATATCTTCACTCTGTGATGAGTGCCAAGTAGTTGAGATACTTTCCCAAGAACTCTTTGCCAGCGGTGCAGTCACAACTGTTGCAAATCGTGCGCATATCCATTCACCTTCAAATGAACATATGACCGCCCAAAAACCTGGTTTATCCAAACTGGCAGGATCATTTGAAATCTCAACACAATCAGTGGCAAGCCTTCCAGCCATCCAAAAGGTTGCATCGCTTAACTTCATGTTTGAACGCTACCTCCCGCAATGGCCTAGATGTAATGGGTATAAAAAATTGCAATTGTGCCAAGGTTGGCATAATGCGATAGATTTCACCTGCATTACGCGGACGTAGCGCAGTTGGTAGCGCGGAACCTTGCCAAGGTTCAGGTCGCGGGTTCGACCCCCGTCGTCCGCTCTGAAAGTAGCGTAAAAATTTTTGACTGAATAAAAGCTAGGTCGGATGGCCGAGAGGCGAGGCTCGGGACTGCAAATCCCGCTACACGGGTTCAAATCCCGTTCCGACCTCCAATCTTTAAGGCTTTGGTGGCCGAGAGAGAATCCCGGCACAATTTTCTAAATTCATTTCACCAGCTGCGTATGGAATGACAATCGCATCACCAATACTCACCTCAAGAGGATTTGAATTACTAAATCTCATTACTCCATTCCCAGCCAAGGCTAGAAATATTCCAAAGCCAGGCTCAATCTTCCTACTATCACCAGTTAGGTAATCGGCTCTAAAGAAATTATCAGCGATTGATTTAAATATTCCGTGTGAGATCTCATCCCTTGATTCAAACCTACTTATTATTTGCCCCTGCTGCTCATCGCTGAGTGGATCAAGAAGGAGTGCATCAAGTGCGGTATCAAAACCAAGGTTTAAATGCCCATCTTTATCACCGTCAACTGCAAAATCATCGCACTCAAGCAATATTGAAAGATCAGTTGGCTCCTGCAGCTCTAAAACAAATATCCCTGACTCAATTGCATGTGGCACACCAGCCGGAACAAAAACAGCATCTCCCGCCTGCACTTGCTTGAACTCAAGTGAATTAAGCAATCCGGTTGAATCATGACTGCTGACTAGTGCTGCTACCTCTTTTTTTGCCATCTGATTTTTAAATCCAATACCAACTTTTGCACCTGCAGGTGCATCTAAAATAATCCATGCCTCGGTCTTGCCATGATTTAACTGCAACTTTTCCTTAGCAAATTTTTGATCAGGATGATAGTGAACTGGCAATCTCTGATCTGGATCTAATAGCTTCACTAAAATTTCAGTTGAAACACCAAATCGTTGGATATGTTTCTCGCCCAACCAAGATCTTGGATCAGCAGCAATAACAACCTTAAGCAGCTGACCATCAAGTAACTTTGATAGGCCATTTTCTTGCTGACCAAAACGAGTGGTGGTGGATGCAATCCACTCCTCTGGCCGCATTGGACCACCTGGTCCCTTGCGCAGTTTGCCGATGCGATACCCACCCTTATAAAAATGATCAAACTGATTTGAGGGTAATTTCGAAGGTTGGGCTAACAAATTACTCATCTTGCTAGTTTAAGGGTTAAAGTATTTCCATGCTAGAAAAATCTGAGCGCCCGTGGGGTCGATATGAAGTGCTGCAAGAAGGTGGCACGTACAAGGTTAAATCAATTCATGTTTCTCCTGGTAAGCGTCTTTCGTATCAACGCCACCAAAAGCGAAGTGAACATTGGTATATAACTGATGGAACTGGTGAAGTGACATTAGATGGTGAAATTCAAAAGGTTTCCAGGGGATCAATAGTAGAAATCCCCCAAGGAATGCTGCACCGAATAAACAATACCGGCAGTAATGAATTAATATTTATCGAGGTGCAAACTGGGAGCTACTTTGGTGAGGATGATATTGAACGTGTTGAGGATGATTTCGGTCGATAGTAGACTTTAACTTAACGGACGATTAGCGCAGCGGTAGCGTACTTCCTTGACATGGAAGGGGTCACTGGTTCGATCCCAGTATCGTCCACTTGCTAGATCTTCATCGGCTAGACTTATAAAATAACTGCGCTGCAACCAAATTGTAGAATCTAGATATTGAGCTGAGAGGTGCTTATGAATCAACAGATGTTTGATCAAGTAAAAGCTGGTAAAGGCTTCATTGCAGCACTAGATCAAAGCGGTGGCAGCACCCCAAAGGCATTAAAGCTTTATGGTGTGGATGAGTCTGAGTACTCAGGTGATGC
>SXRC01000093.1 GCA_005793655.1 Actinomycetota bacterium | reverse complement strand
TAACACCATCATCAATGAGCGATCTTTCAAACTCTGACATTGCTGGTAGATACTCACCAGAGCCAACTAAGGCAAGAGATCCAATCATTGGGTTAACCTATCGATAAAATATCTACTTATTTAAAAGATCTAATCCTTTGGTGAGTAAAGGATGTTATCCATTTAAGCCGTATGGATCATCGGTATTCTTATTACGAGTTCGCAATCGAAGTTTATGGATCGTGCTATCAGTTTCGGCGTCATATAACTCAATCCGCTTACCAAAGATCAAATTTGCTAGCCAATCAAGAAATTTCATCTATTAACCATACTCAACTACCAAAGCTTTGCCCAGTGCTATCTGGCTTTAAGATCAGCCTTTAATTAGAGATAAACAACAAGTACGGCAAAGTTAAAGGTGCTCATTGCTATATACAACACCCCTACAACTTTAAGCAGATCAGCTGAACTCTTAATTCCCTTACCTACAGGGGAGAGTGATTTAATATCTTTTAAGGCATCAATTACAGCAAGGCTATCTCTGATGGCGGCGAGCATTGCAGTAACTGAGAAAACACCACCGGAGGCAACTAAGCCGATCACAAACAGTTTTAGGGTTGAGTTGCTGCTTTGATTAAGGTTTCCAGTTGCTGCTAGCGCTAAGACAGCTGAGAGTAATATCGTGGGTGCAAGTTGGGATTTAACCCGGATGCTTCGTTGTTGGTTCCAAATACTTATTAGCTCTTTTTCATTCATACTTCTAATCTACCATCAGATAATTGCCCAAAGCTGGTGGTGAAAGCAGCCAACCTTCGCCTTGATTTGTCCTTTTCTTCACCTTTCGCTAACCTCTGCCCTTACACCGCGAGGGATTAAACCGTTATCGAGGGAGAAGAAAAAAGTGGCTGAGATTTCAATTAAGGGAGCACGCCGAACTGAGTTTGGCAAAGGTGCATCTCGCAGAGCACGCCGTGATGGATTTATACCGGCGGTAATTTATGGTCATGGTGAGAAGCCACAACATGTAGCTCTTCCTTCACGTGAGCTTGGTGTTGCTTTAAAAACCTCAAACGTTTTGATAGATGTTGTATTAGATGATCACACAGAGTTAACTCTTCCTAAATCTGTCAGTCGTGATCCATTAACTGGTCTCCTTGAGCATATTGATTTAGTAATTGTCCGCCGTGGTGAGCGAGTTGTTGTCTCTGTTCCAGTACATACAGAAGGTAAGTATGACCAAGATGGAATTTTGGAGCATATTAATAACTTTATTGAGGTGGAAGTAGATGTAACTAATATCCCAGCCTTCTTAATGATAAGCATGGAGGGCATGATGGCTGGTGATTCAAGATATGCATCCGATGTGATAATTCCTGATGGTATTAAGTTAATTAGCGATCCTAAGATGAGTGTGGTTCACCTTTCTGTTAAGGCTGCTGAGGAAGAGGTTGTGGTTGTTGCCCCCGTTGAGGGTGAAGCCGGTGCTGCTCCTGCTGTCGAAGGTGATGCTGCTGCGACAGCGGCTGCTCCTGCTGCTGCGGAGGCAGATAAGAAGGCAGATAAAAAGGATGATAAGAAGGATGATAAGAAGGATGATAAGAAGGACAAGAAGAAGTAATTAAGGACTAGCCTTAACTTATGGCTGATCGCTGGTTGGTAATTGGCTTAGGAAATCCTGGCGCTGAGTATGAAAAGACTCGGCATAATATTGGGCAACTTGTCATAACTTTTTTAGCCAACAATCAAAAATTTTCTGCCCACAAATCTCAGATGCAGATCTGTGAGGTTAGGCGTGGGGATCGGCAATTGGTTTTAGCCAAATCTCGTGGATTTATGAATGAAAGTGGTGGACCCACAAGATCACTTTCTGATTTTTACAAGATTGAGATCAACAAAATTATTGCAATCCATGATGAGCTTGATCTGCCCTTTAACACACTTCGAATAAAACAAGGTGGTGGGGATAATGGCCATAACGGCCTGAAATCATTAACTGATTCATTTTCTACCGCCGATTACTTTCGAATTCGCATGGGTATTGGCCGGCCAATCGGTGATCAAGATCCTGCAGATTTTGTTTTAAAACCCTTTAGTAAAGATGAGCGGATAGATATTGATCAATTCATCCAAAGGGGTGCAGATGCAATCAACTCTTTGGTGATATATGGTTTAGATAAGGCACAGACCGCTTTTAACTCTTAAGCAACCTTGCTCTACCAGATTCAAGTCTTGCCACCGGCACTCTAAATGGGGAGCAGGAGACATAATCAAGATTTAGATTATGGAAGAAATGAATACTTCTGGGATCTCCACCATGTTCACCACATACACCCAACTTAAAATCTGGGCGCACTTTCCTAGCTTGATCTCTGGCAATCTTCACCAACAGCCCCACACCATCTTGATCAAGTGATTCAAAGGGATTAAAAGGCAACAACTCAAGATCTAGATATCTTGGCAAGAATGTTGATTCCACATCATCTCTGCTAAATGCCCAGGTGAGTTGGGTGAGATCATTTGTGCCAAATGAAAAAAAGTCTGCGTAATCAGCAATTCTGGTTGCAGTAATTGCTGCCCTTGGAGTTTCAATCATGGTGCCAATTGGTATGACAATATTATTTCCAGCTAAGGTTGTTTTAATCTCACTTTCTAATCCTTGTCTTAAATAAAGAAGTTCACGCTGACTTGCCACCAACGGAATCATGATTTCAGGTTGGGGATCAAAGCCTGCCTTTTTTACCGCAATACTTGCCAGCACCAACGCCCTTACCTGCATCTTAAATAACTCGGGAATTAATATTCCAAGTCGCACACCTCTTAAACCCAACATTGGATTTGATTCATGTAATCGTTTAACCGCAGCAAAGATTGCTTTATCCCGTGGTGAGATACTGGTGTTCAGTGCTTCAGCTGTTGCCATCTCCGCACTTAAAGTGGCTAGATTTGGTAGGAACTCATGCAATGGTGGATCAAGTAATCTAATAGTTACTGGATACCCTGACATTTCCTTTAAGATTCCCTCAAAATCTGCCTGTTGTAATGGTTGCATCTCAGTGATTACGCCATTTTGTTCATCTTCATTATCAGCTAAGACCACTCGCTCAACATAAGTGCGCCGATCACCTAAAAACATATGCTCGGTGCGACATAAGCCAATTCCTTGGGCGCCAAGTGTTTTTGCCCGCTTTGCATCCTCTGGCGTATCAGCATTTGCTCGGACATATAATTTTCTAATCTCATCTGCATGTTGCAAGATGCGATCAACTGCTTTGACTACCGGGGTAGCATCATTTGATGCTGCTTTGATTGTGCCCTCAAGGTATGAGGTAACAGGTGATTGGGTAACAGCTAGCTCACCTAGATAAACACACCCAGTTGTGCCATCAATTGAAACCATCTCACCTTCGCGCACAATTAAATCACCAACACTTAATTGCAATTGTTTTTCATCAACAGTAATGCTTTCGGTGCCACATACCGCCGTTTTACCCATTCCTCTTGCCACAACCGCTGCGTGAGAAGTTTTTCCACCACGGCTAGTTAATATTCCCTCCGCTGCCACCATGCCCACTAAATCATCTGGGCTGGTTTCTCTGCGAACTAAGATTACTTTTCTACCAGTTTTTGCTAAATCAAAGGCTCGTTTGGAGTTAAAGACAATCTCGCCAACTGCAGCTCCCGGTGATGCTGGGATACCAGTTGCGATGAGATTACGTTTTGCTGATAAATCAAATTGTGGAAACATTAACTGGGCTAATTGATCACCACTTGTGCGCAGTAGTGCCTCATCCATTGATATTTTGCCCTCATCAACTAACTG
>SXRC01000092.1 GCA_005793655.1 Actinomycetota bacterium | reverse complement strand
TGGCTTTAACAAAGCATTATCTGGTCGAGATAATATTATTTTAGGCGGCCTTGCAGCCGGAATGAGTAAAGCTGAAATCGAAGGCCAAGCAGATGCCATTGCTGAGTTTGCTGATTTGCCTGAAGGTTTTATTGATATGCCAGTCCGTACCTATAGTAATGGCATGTATAGCAGGGTGGCATTTGCAGTTGCAGTGAATATGACTCCCGATATTTTACTTCTTGATGAGGCGCTCTCAGCGGGTGATGCTGCATTCAAAGAAAAATCATTTAATCGAATGCGTCAACTTTGTGATGAGGCAAGAACTATTTTGATTGTTTCCCATGCATTATCTTCACTTAATGAATTATGTGATCATGCAATTTGGATGCATAAGGGAAAGATGCTGGCATTTGGCAAGCCAGAGGATATTACTGATCAATACCTTAAGTTCTTAAATGTTGGCCAGCTGCCCTCAAGTTATGAAGATTTATAGCGGTAACGCATAAAACACTGCAGTAATCACCGCAGCCAAAGCAATTGATTTAACAAAAATAAGTCCTGCAGTTTTGCGATCAGCTCGGCGATCCTCAGCAGATGCCACCTTTGATACCTGACCTAATTTGCCGAAGTTAAATGTGCCAGCAAATCCATAAGCAAGGCAGAATTTACTGCGCGATTGAATGAAACCAATGGCAAAAATTACTGCTGGTAGAAATATTGAAAACCTTGCTGATTTACTTTGATCAGTTAATATTAAAGTTAAGGCAGAGATTGTTGTTAGCACACCACCAAATAATGCAACTAATTGACGGCTTCTGATTTCTTGTGGCCCAAGATTGCAAGTACCTGCTATATATTCAGAGCTCAACTACGCGTCTTCTCGCTGATCGTCATCACTCCATACCTCATACTCATCATTTTCAGTACGAGCAAGCCAATTAAATGCAGTTTTAATCGCACCAAATATCACTAATACTCCAGCAAGGAGTGCGAATAATCTTTTAAAGGCTTTTATCATGGGATAAATCTACACGCTTTTCATCCAGGGATAAGACTAATTACCTTCCTTTGCAAGTTTTGCCAGTGAACTCCCAGAAACTCTAAAGACAGTCCACTCACCCATCGGCTGCGCCCCGATTGATTTATAGAAATCTATTGCGCTCTTATTCCAATCAAGCACCCACCATTGCAACCTTGAGTACCCCTTTTCAATACAGATCTGGGCAAGTTTTTTAAGCAGCGCCTTTCCGTGACCTGCGCCTCGAAACTTGGGATCGACATAGAGATCCTCTAAATACACCCCATGTTTACCCAACCAGGTTGAGTAATTTAGATGCCAAACTGCAAAGCCACTTACCTCTCCAGCCTGCTCTGAAATTAGACAAAAGACCGCAGGTGCTTGCCCAAACAAAGATTGCTCTAAATCAGTAATTGATAGCACCACCTCATTTGGCGCCTTCTCATACTCAGCTAGGTCATGAATAAAACGGAAAATATCAGGTAGATCTGCAACAGTTGCTGGACGAATGATTACTGACATTATTTAATTTTTGCTACCAGCATCGCCTGATCAATATCTGACCAAAGATCATCTACATGCTCAATACCAACAGAGAATCTAATTAGGTTCTCTGGCACAGAATGACTTTCTGTAGCCCATCTACGCCTGCGCTCCCAAATAGATTCAACCCCACCTAGTGAGGTGGCATTAGTTATCAATTTAGCGCTGTCACACATCAAATCAACCTGTACTGCTGTTCCCTTTGGTTCAAATGAAACTACCGCACCAAAATCCTTCATAAATGATTTAGCAAGTAGATGGCTAGGGTCGCTAACCAAGCCTGGGTAGCGAACCCTGCTGATTCTTGAATCCTTTGATAATCGATCCGCCAACACCATGGCATTTTCTTGCGAGCGCTGCATTCTGACTGCAAATGTTCGCAATCCTCTCAGGGCTAGCCATGTCTCAAATGGCCCAGCAATGCCACCTGCATACTTTCGCGATTCGTTTAATCGGTTATAAAGTGCGGAGTCCTTAGTACTTAGGCTACCTAGCAAAATATCGCTGTGTCCTGATAAGAATTTAGTGACGGAGTGCATCACGATATCTGCCCCCATCGCCAATGGGTTTTGATTCATCGGAGTAGCAAAGGTGTTGTCAACAGATACCCCACACCTCTTGCCTTTGGCATAGGAGATAAGTTTTGGCAGATCTACTACATCAAGTAATGGGTTTAATGGTGACTCTAAATGCACCATTTGGGCATCATCAATAGCTGCCATGCACTCTTTAGTATTAGTGAGATCAACAAATCTGACAGTTAATTTTCCAGTCTCATGCAAATTTTTTAGGTATGCCGTTGTGCCTTGATAGCCATTTATCGCAGCCACGATTACACCAGCTGGTGGCAACAATGAAAGCATGGCGTTAATTGCAGCCATACCGGAGGCAAAAATTAATGTCTTTCCACCCTCAAGGATTTCAATTGCCTCCTCCAGTGCGCTCCACGTTTGATTGCCGTATCGGGCATATCCGATTGGCCCACCTGCATGGAATGTGGAGTTTAAAGCGATTGGTGGATTTAGCTCACCATCAGCTTTCTTTTCTGGTCGACCAGCTGCAACTACTTTGGATTCAGTGGATAACTTATTCCACTCATGCTCTTGACTCATGGGAGGACTCTAGTCTTTTATGCTTTTGCTTCCAACACCAGTGCTACTGAGTTAATGCACCATCTTTCATCAGTTGGAACTGCATAACCTTCACCGCTAAAAACATGACCTAGATGGGAGCCACAAGCCGCACACCTAACCTCGGTACGAATTCGGGGAAAAAGTGAGCGATCTTCAATTAACTCAACTGCATCTTTTTGTGTTGGTGCATAAAAAGATGGCCAACCACAGCCTGAGTGAAACTTTGTCTCTGATCGAAATAACTCTGCCGCACAAGCTTTGCACTTATAAACTCCAGCTGTTTGCGTATCTGTGTACTCACCAGTGAATGCCATTTCAGTATCTGCTTTACGTAAAACATTAAAGGATAACGGGTCAACTCGTTTTTTTAATTCACTCTCATCGATTTTTACTTGATACGCCTCACCTTTTGAATTGATAGGTGTTATCTCATTCATATTAGCTAAGTGTGGCCATCGGATAATTAACCCCGGTTGATGAATGGCAGTCATAGCCATTTGGATTTTTGGCGAGGTATTTTTGGTGATACTCCTCCGCCAACCAATAGGTAACTCCTGATGCCGGCAGTATCTGAGTAACAATTTCACCGAT
>SXRC01000091.1 GCA_005793655.1 Actinomycetota bacterium | reverse complement strand
GGATTTGTGATGAGTCATTTAGGACGGATTGCCCAAGCTGGTGATGTGGTTCGAATTAATGGTGCACGCTTTACAATTACCAGCATGATCGGCAAGCGGGTAGGTCAGATATTACTTTCTAAAGAAGAGCGTAAATTATGAGTAAAAAGAGGGTCTTATCTGGGATCCAACCAACCCATGATTCATTCCACCTGGGAAATTATTTAGGTGCACTTAAGCAATGGGTTGAGTTCCAAAAGGACAGTGATGCCTTTTATTGCGTGGTGGATCTACATGCACTAACAGTTGAAACTGATCCAAAGTTATTAGAAAAGCGCACCCTGTTATCGGTTGCGCAGTTGCTAGCAATCGGGCTGGACCCAAAGCAGTGCACATTATTTATTCAGTCGCATGTGCCAGCGCACAACCAACTGGCATGGGTGTTGGAGTGCATTACTGGCTTTGGTGAAGCTGGGCGGATGACGCAATTTAAAGATAAGTCGCAAAAAGGTGGCACCGATAGAACCAATGTTGGCTTGTTTACCTATCCCATATTGCAAGCTGCCGACATTTTGTTGTATCAGGCAGATTTTGTCCCAGTCGGTGAAGATCAAAGACAACATATTGAATTAACTAGGGATTTAGGACAGCGGTTTAATAATAAGTACCAAGAGGTGTTCACAATTCCCGCACCACAGATCATTAAATCGTTAGCAAAAATAAATGATCTGCAAGATCCAAATGCCAAAATGAGCAAATCTGCATCATCAATGTCTGGAGTAATTGAGTTGCTAGATTCATCTGATGCAATAATTAAGAAATTCAAATCAAGTGTGACTGATGCGGGTAAAGAGATTAAATTTGATGAACAAGGTAAGCCAGGTATTTCAAATCTGTTGACCATTGCATCGGCGCTATCTGGAAAAACCATCAAAGATTTAGAAAATGAGTATGCTGGTAAAGGATATGGTGATTTTAAAGTTCAAGTAGCTGAAATTGCAGTTGAGGTAATCAATCCAATCCGAATACGGACGCAAGAGTTGATGGCTGATAAAGCTGCGTTGTTACAACTTTCAAAAGATGGCGCAGATAAGGCCAACTCAGTAGCGAGTAAGACAATAGCCGATGTCTATACCGCCTTAGGTCTGATCAAAAATGGCTAGGCGTTTTGCTTATCTGCTCCTTACGCTTTTATTTTCTGCAACCTTATTAACACCAAATACCAATGCTGAAACACCAAAAAAGATTGCAATTGTATATGATGTTGGTGGCCGGGGTGATAACGGGAGTAATGATTTAGCAGCTACGGGTCTTGAAAGAGCTATCAAAAAACATAAGCTATCTCGCTTAGATATTAGAGAGCAGATCACCGACGGCACATTGGGTGATCGAATCACCAGAGTGAGGTTTTTAGCACGAAATAAGTATCAATTAATTATCTGTGTTGGATCAGGATACGCCGACACCGTCCGACGGATTTCAAATGAGTTTCCAAACACTCAATTTGCAATTATTGACGATGAATCAGTTGCCATGACCAATGTTTCAAATCTCTCGTTTGCAATAAATGAAGGAGTTTATCTGGCAGGAGCAGCACTTGCTTTGGCCAGCAAGAGTGGAAAAATAGGATTTATCGGTGATAAATCTGAAGCCTCATCTGAAAGAAACTTAGCAATATTTACTAAAGGTGCCACAGCAGCTAATGCCAAGGTGACCGTAAGTAGCAAGTTGGTGGATACGCAGGCAACCAGTGAGGTCAGGACTTTGGTTAGTGATGGCGTTGACCAGATTTTTACTAACTGGTTTAAATCAGATGAGGTAATCTCAACTGGTGCTTCCTTTAACAGTGGTAGTAAGCGGGTATTAATCTCGGGGATCTTGCCGGATCAATACTTCTTAAACTTTTCTGCAGGAAAAAAGAATCAGTACTTAACGGTAAGAAAACGGTTTGATCTTGCGGTCGAGCAGATAATTGCAGCTGAATTAGCTGATAAAAATATTCTAGAAATATTGGATTCAAAACAAGGCATATACGGCCATCGCTACAACCTTAAAGATGGTGGAGTATCTGTTAGGTTGGTCAGTGGTGTGGCATTTGAGGCAAAGATCAGCAAAATATCCAATGATTTGAAGGCAGGGCGAGTAAAAAACCTTTCTTAAATCTCCAACAGCGCCTAAAACTTTAAACTCTCTAGTTAGAGTTGAAGTAATTCTAAAGAAATCGTAATCAACGCCATCTCAGCACATGTCGGTGAGCCACTGCCATCACCGATAAGGTCAGCCTACAACTTACCCATATTTCTTGGGTCCTAGTCCTTGGGAGGGATTTTGAAAAAATCATATAAATTAGTCGTGGCTATCGCAGCCGCATCATTAATGGCCACAATGGCTGTTACGCCGGCAGCAAATGCCGCAACAAAGCAGAAAGTTTGCGTTGCGCTGGATACTGGTGGAATCAACGATAAGTCATTTAACCAATTATCTTATTTGGGAGCTACTACATCAGTTAAAAAGGGTTATGCATCCTCCGCTGAGTACTTGCCTGCAGCATCCCCTGCTGATTACGGCCCAAATTTAAAGAAGTTTGTTGATAAGAAATGTACATACATCATTGGTGTTGGCTTTGCATTAGGTGATGCGATTATCGCTTCTGCAGAGGCAAACCCAACAGTTAAGTATGCAATTGTTGATGATGCTGGTCTTAAGAATTTCACAACACCAATAGCTAACCTTAAGGGCATAACATTCAAGACAAATGAAAACTCCTTTCTTGCTGGATATCTAGCAGCTGGATATTCAAAGACTGGCGTTGTTGCTACCTACGGCGGCATGCCATTCCCAACAGTAACTATCTTCATGGATGGTTTTGCTAAGGGAGTTGAGTACTACAACGATGTTAATAACAAGTCCGTAAAGGTTCTTGGTTGGGATCCTGCCAAGCCAAGTGCTGGCACAATGGTTGGAGATTTTGCAAACACCAACAAAGCACTTTCAATCTCACAAAACTTTGAGTTACAGGGTGCAGATGTAATCTTCCCTGTTGCTGGAAGCCTGGGAGTAACAACAGCTGAAAACAGTGTGAGGTCCAAGAAGTCTGTGACTATTGGTGTTGACGCTGATTTTAATTTAACTGCACCAAAAGTTAAGAGCGCAATTTTAATCTCAGTACTTAAGGGATTAAATGAGGCCGTTCAAGCATCAGTTAAAGAAGCTTACGATGGCAAATACTCTAACAAGCAGTATGTTGGAACACTAAAGAATAAAGGCGTTGGATTATCACCTTTGTACGCGCCATTTACTAAGTCGATCCCTAAGTCTCTGCAAGCAGAACTTAAGGATTTACAAGTTAACGTAGCAAACGGATATATTCCTGTTAGCTAATTGATCGACTATTTGTTGATCAATTAGTAAGATTACTGGGTGAGTTAAGAAATTAACTCACCCAGTTTTATTTTAGGTGAGGAAACAATGTCTTTGGAATTAAAGGGAATAACCAAAAAATTTGGTTCCTTAATTGCCAATGATTCAATAAATCTAAAGGTTGCAAAGGGTGAAATCCATGCAATCCTAGGCGAAAATGGTGCTGGTAAATCAACCTTAATGAATGTTGTTTATGGCTTAACCCAAGCAGATAGTGGAAGTATTTGGGTTGATGGTAGTGAAGTAAAAATCTCTGAACCCTCAGATGCATTAAATTTTGGAATTGGTATGGTCCATCAGCATTTTATGCTGGTTCCGGTGTTTACCGTCGCGGAAAATATTGTATTGGGTCATGAAGTATCCAAACGAGGAATATTGTCACTAGCAGAAGCCAGAATGAAAATTGAACAGATTGCGGCAGAGTTTAAATTTGAAGTAAATCCAGATGAACTGATTGAAAATCTTCCAGTCGGTGTGCAACAAAGAGTTGAAATTATAAGAGCGTTAATGTATGACGCTAAAGTTCTAATTCTTGATGAGCCAACAGCTGTATTAACACCACAAGAAACTAATGAGTTACTTAACATAATGAGGACTCTGAAATCTAAAGGTACTTCGATCATTTTTATTACTCACAAATTGCGTGAAGTAAAAGAAGTGGCAGATCAAATTACAATTATTCGGCTTGGTAAGGTTGTGGGTTCTGCTAAACCAAATGCTAGTGAAGAAGAGCTTGCTAATTTAATGGTTGGTCGCCCAGTGGATCTAACACCCAATGTTGCTAAATCAAAAATGGGTGAGATTACTCTGAAAATTTCAAATTTAAGTGTTTCCAACCAAACAGGGCGAACTATTGTAAATAATATTTCTTTGGAGGTAAAAGCAGGGGAGATCTTAGCGATTGCTGGCGTACAAGGAAACGGTCAGAGTGAATTGGTAAGAGCAATAATGAACTTAGAAGAAAACATTACTGGTTCGATACAACTTCTTGGTGAAGAGCTAGTTGGTAAATCAGTTCATCAAACTATTCATTCAGGGGTGGCTTATATTCCAGAATCAAGAGAGTTAGATGGGCTAGTAGGAACCTTTTCAATAGCTGAGAATTTAGTCTTGGATACACATGGGTTAGCTCCTTTTTCAAGGGCTGGCCAACTATCTGCCAGTAAAATCAGTGATACTGCAACTAAACTAAAAACAGAGTTTGATATCAGAGCTCAAAGTATTTATGACACAGCGAATTCTCTGTCGGGTGGAAATAAACAAAAAGTTGTTTTAGCAAGAGAGCTTTCACGGCAGGTGAGGCTAGTTGTGGCTTGCCAACCCACAAGGGGACTTGATGTTGGGTCGATTGAGTTTGTTCATGAAAGGCTGCTTGTTGAGCGAAATTCTGGCAGAGCTGTCCTACTAATGAGCACCGAATTAGATGAGGTTGCGGCTCTTGCTGATCGAATTGCAGTTATTTATCGTGGAGAAATTCTGGGGATAGTTGATGCAAATGTATCACGAGAAAAATTGGGATTAATGATGGCAGGTATTAGATAAAATGAATCTAATTCAAAAAATAAAGAAAAACGTTTTAATACCGTTTTTTGCATTTATTTTTGCCTTTTTTATCGGTGGCTTAGTTATAGTTTTTTCCGATCCTGAAGTAATGAGTAATTTAAAATCTCCAAGTAAATTTTTAACCACAGCATTATCTAAAATTGGAAACTCTTATTTAGCTGTTTTTCAAGGTTCAATTTTTGATATAAATTTAGCAAGAGGGGAATCTTTTTTCAAAGGATTTTATCCACTCTCAGAGACTATTGTTACTGCCACACCATTAATTTTGACTGGCTTAGCTGTTACTTTGGCGTTTAGATCTGGGCTATTTAATATTGGTGCCCAAGGACAATTTATTTTTGGTGCAATTGGCGCTTCATATGTGGGATTCCATTTTGATTTACCTCCCGTAATCCATCCGATAGTCGCAATTATTACTGGAGTATTTTTGGCTGGAATATATGGTGGAATAGTGGGTTTGCTTAAGGCTAAAACTGGCGCCCATGAAGTGATCGTTACTATCATGTTGAATTACATCGCTGGTTTTTTTATTCTGTGGGTACTAAAAACAAGTGTCTTTTTAAGGCCTGGTCGCATTGACCCACTTGCACCTGAAGTAAATCCGAATTCAAGACTTTCTCAATTTTTGGGTGAAGATTTACGAATACATGTTGGAATATTTATAGCACTGGCTGCTGCATTGTTCGTATGGTGGCTGTTAAAGAAAAGCACGCTTGGTTTTAAGTTTCGCGCAGTCGGTGCAAATGCAAATGCAGCAAGATCAGCTGGTATATCAATTGCTTTTGTCACCACCTCAACCATGGTTTTATGTGGTGGATTAGCTGGATTAGGTGGTGCTGTTCACGTGCTTGGTACTGAGTATGCGCTAACCAATAACATCGGAGGATCACTTGGATTTGATGCAATTACAGTTGCACTACTTGGTGGCGCAGCTCCATTAGGTACAGTGATCGCGGCATTACTTTTCGCAGCACTTCGCACTGGTGGAACTACCTTACAATCAAATACCGGTACGCCAGCTGAAATCATTCAAGTTATTCAAGCCTTGATTGTCCTATTCATCGCAGCGCCAGCTCTTATCAAAGGTATTTTTCGTTTAAAGCAATCTTCAACTGATAAAACCTTAACGGCAAAAGGTTGGAATGGTTAATGAGTAATTTGACTGCTCAACAACTACGCCAAGTCCGCGGTTTGATAACCATGGGAGTAATCACCATTTTTGCATTTTATGCTTTTTATTTTAACTCTGATAAAACCGAATCTATAACTTTTGGCTTTATTGTTGGAAATGAGTGGGTATTGTTAAAAGAATGGGTGGTGGCTTCAAAAACTGGCGCTGGTATTTTTCTCATTTGTTCTATGTTTGGTTTACTAATTGGCTATCTAGAGTTTAAAGCAAAACGTACATTAACTTTTTCTAGTTTGATTTTTGGTTTTGGTTTCGTAATGTCATTTTTATGTTGGGCAGCTAGCGGAAAATTTATTCCATTCACCGGTTTGCTACAGGGCTCACTTATGCTTTCCATACCATTAATTTTTGGATCAATGTCCGGCCTACTTTGCGAAAAATCTGGCGTGATAAATATTGCTATTGAGGGACAGTTATTAGCTGCAGCTTTCGTTTCTGGAATTGTTGCAAGTCTTACACAGAATTCTATTTGGGGACTAGTAGCAGCACCATTTGCTGGTGCACTCATCTCGCTGTTGTTAGCAATTTTCGCAATTAAATATGCTGTCGACCAGGTTATTATTGGATTTGTTATTAATGTTTTAGTAATTGGATTTACCGGGTTTATTTATTCTGAATTACTAGTTGAATATGAGGAGAAATGGAATAGTGGGCCAAGTTTTTCAAGTATAGAAATACCGCTTCTTTCAAAAATACCAATTATTGGTCCTGTTTTATTTAATCAAACAATAATTGTTTATTTGATGTATGTAATTGTGATTGTAATTCAAATAGCGTTGTTTAAAAGTAAATGGGGACTAAGAACTCGGGCAGTTGGCGAAATGCCAGTTGCAGCTGATTCTGTAGGTATTAATGTTAATAGGTTGAGATTTTTCAACGTGATGTTGGCTGGGTTTGTGGCAGGAATCGGCGGCGCATATTTTACGATTGGATCTGTTGGTAGCTTTACAAAACAAATGACGGCAGGTGCAGGCTTTATTGCATTAGCTGGATTAATTTTTGGTAAATGGTCCCCTAGAGGTGCGGTTATCGCCGCTCTATTTTTTGGTTTTGCCGATAATCTCCAAAGTACTCTAACAATTATTGGCCTTGCAATTCCATCTGAATTTATGCTGATGGTTCCTTATGTTGCAACCATTATCGCAGTCTCAGGAGTCGTAGGACGGGTCAGGGCGCCGGCAGCAGATGGAATCCCCTACTCTCGCGGTAATAAATAGTTAATTTTCGTAGGAGAATTACCCTATGGAAATTAATTGGGATCAACTCCATCTGGCAGCAAAAGAGGTTATGGAAAAAGCCTATGCCCCGTATTCAAATTTTAAAGTTGGTGTAGCAGGTTTAGTTTCAGACGGTCGAGTTGTTGTTGGTTGTAATAGTGAAAATGCAAGTTATGGCGTTGGTCTTTGTGCTGAGTGTGGTCTGGTTTCATCTTTAACTGCCACCGGTGGTGGCAGATTAATTGCAGTTGTTTGTGTTGATGGCAATGGAGAGTACCTATCTCCTTGTGGCAGATGTCGGCAACTACTTTTTGAACATGGCGGAAATGAAATGTTATTCATGACCCCAGAGGGACCAAAACCGATGTCGTACCTACTTCCATGGGGGTTTGGTCCAGAGGATCTTAAATGAGTGAAAGATTTGCTGCTGTTGAAATTATCTCAGCAAAGCGAGACAAGTTTGAACTAAGTGATGATCAAATTGATTGGACAGTAGATGCCTTTACTAGAGGCGTAATCGCTGATGAGCAGATGTCAGCTCTGTTAATGGCAATTTTACTAAATGGCATGAATAACCGAGAAATCTCACGTTGGACTGATGCAATGGTTGCAAGTGGTGAAAAAATGAACTGGTCCATGTTAGATCGACCAACAGTTGATAAGCATTCAACTGGTGGAGTTGGTGACAAAATTACTCTGCCCCTTGCACCATTAGTTGCTGCATGTGGCGCAGCAGTTCCACAACTTTCTGGCCGTGGCCTTGGTCATACCGGTGGCACATTAGACAAATTGGAATCTATCAATGGATGGAAAGCAAATTTATCTAGTGATCAGATGTTAAAGGTGTTGCAAGAGTGTGGCGCAGTGATTTGTGCAGCTGGCGCTGGTCTTGCCCCCGCCGATAAAAAACTTTATGCCTTGCGCGATGTAACTGGAACTGTGGAAGCAATTCCATTAATTGCCTCATCAATTATGAGTAAAAAAATTGCTGAAGGAACTAGTGCATTAGTACTTGATGTGAAAACTGGTTCTGGTGCGTTCATGAGTGACCCTAAAAATGCCTCTTTGCTCGCTAAAACCATGGTGGATTTGGGTAAACGTGCTGGGGTAAAAACTACAGCACTTGTTACCGCCATGGATGTGCCTCTGGGATTAACTGTTGGAAATTCACTAGAGATAAGGGAAACTCTTGAGGTATTAGCAGGTGGGGGACCTAGTGATGTAGTTGAACTGACTCTCATACTTGCAAACGAAATGTTAGCTGCGGTGGGCATCAAACCAAAGGTTTCACCTGAGCAAGCTTTAAAAAATGGTATGGCAATGGATGTTTGGCGAAAAATGATTTCAGCACAAGGTGGAGATAACAATGCACCTCTGCCGGTTGCAAAAGAAAAGTTAGAAATTACTGCTAGCACCTCTGGAAAATTATTAACTTTAGATGCAATTAAGGTTGGCGTAGCTGCATGGCGCCTAGGTGCTGGTCGACAAAAGCAAGGTGAGGTGCTGCAACCGGGCGCTGGTGTTGAGATTTATGTGAAGCCAGGAGATATGGTGAAATCTGGCCAGAGTATTTTAACTTTGCACACCGATGATTCAACTCGATTTGCCAGGGCGCAAGAGGTGTTAACTGGTGCTTATTCAATAGGTGGTGCCGATGATATCGTCAAGCGATTACCATTAGTAATTGAAAGAATTGAGGGGTAAGTGTCTCTAACCAACACACCAACTGTTGATCAAATTAAGCGGGTGCCAAAAGCACTACTACATGATCACTTAGATGGTGGATTGCGCCCTGAGACAATTATCGAATTTGCAAATAAAATAGGCTACAAGAAATTACCAACCTCAGACCCAAAAAAGTTAGCAGATTGGTTTGAAGAGTCCTGTAACTCCCACTCATTAGTTCGATATTTAGAAACTTTCACTCACACTATTGCGGTGATGCAAAGTCGGGATGCAATAATCCAAGTTGCTAGAGAGTGCGCAATAGATTTAGCCAGAGATGGTGTGGTTTATGCAGAGGTACGAGAGGCACCTGAGTTATTTACAGAACAAGGATTAACCCTAGATCAAGTAATAGATGCCACCACTGAGGGTTATAAGCAGGGAGTCGCTGAGGCTGCGAAAGAAGGTAACAAGATAAGAGTTGAGTCATTACTTTGTGGCATGCGCCAAAACAATAGATCACAAGAGGTTGCGCAGGCTGCAGTTAAGTACCGCAATAAAGGGGTGGTTGGTTTTGATATTGCAGGTCCTGAGGATGGGTATCCTCCAACTAATCAATTAAATACTTTTTCATATCTACGCAAAGAAAATGCGCACTTCACTATCCACGCAGGTGAGGCTTATGGGTTGCCCTCTATTTGGGAGGCTATACAGATATGTGGTGCAGAGCGTTTAGGGCACGGAGTTCGAATAATTGATGACATTGATTTTTCTGGCAGCCAGCCAAAGCTTGGACCACTTGCCTCCTATGTTAGGGATCGAAGAATTCCACTTGAGCTTTGTCCAACCTCTAACCTACAAACCGGCGCAGCTAAAACATACTCTGAGCATCCAATAGGTAAACTAGCAAAACTTCGATTTCGCGTTACGTTAAATACTGACAATCGCCTAATGAGTAATACAACTATGACTCATGAGATGAGTCAATGTGTTAAATCATTTGATTGGAAATTTGCTGATCTACAAAGAGTGACTGTGAACGCACTGAAAAGTTCCTTTATTCCATTTGAAGAGCGGTTAGAAATAATTGAAAAGGTTGTTAAACCAGCCTGTGCAAAAATATCTGCTGAATAAGCTTTAAATTCCAATTGGATGCCAGATAGTTTTGTGCTCCATGAAGCTTAAAATTCTCTCTGGGTGATTGGTAGCAGAAAAACGATGAATTCGCTTTAAGTTATCAGCACCAACAAGTTTAATTTCATCCTCTTGCTTTTTACTTAGTCCGGCAACATCAACACCATCAATCTCCATATGTGAGCCCACCCAAGGTGCTAGCTCTGAAACTTTGCCAGTTAATACATTTACTACTCCGGCAGGTAGATCACTGGTGGCAAGTACTTCACTTAGGGTGATTGCAGGTAATGGATAACTCTCACTGGCAATTAATACAGCGCTATTACCAGCAGCTATTACCGGCGCCAAAGTTCGAACTACACCAAGTAGGGATGGCTTACTTTCGGCAAAGACTGCCACTACACCTAACGCCTCTGGTGTGGTGAAGTTATAAAATGGACCAGAAACTTGATTTTGTGATCCAGAAACTGAATATAATTTATCGCACCAGCCTGAGTACCAAACCCAAGTATCTATTGCTTCCTCTACTTGCAATTTGGCAGCCTTGTTACTTACTCCCTCTAATAAACAAATCTCATCAATGAATTGTTCACTTCGGCCCTGCATAATTTCAGCAATCCGGTAAAGGATCTGACCACGATTAAATGCAGTTGCATTTGCCCAGCCACTGCTTGCAGATTTAGCTGCAACAACAGCATCCCTTAAATCTTTTCGAGAGGCTAATGCTGGGTTTGCAATAAACTTCTTATTAGCTCCTTTTATCTCATACACCCGCCCAGACTCACTTCTTGGAAAGGTGCCACCAATAAATAACTTGTAAGTCTTATTTACATCAATGCGACTCATTTACTTGCCTTCACATCAGATTTTAGATACCCAGATAAGCCATGACGTCCACCTTCACGTCCCCAGCCAGATTCTTTGTAACCACCAAATGGGCTCGCTGGGTCGAACTTATTAAATGTGTTACTCCAGATAACTCCTGCTTTTAATTGTTTAGCAGCCCAAAGAATCTTTGCACCTTTATCACTCCAAATACCAGCCGATAATCCATACATGGTGTTATTCGCTTTTTCAATTCCCTCAGCAGGAGTTCTAAAAGTAAGTACAGATAAAACTGGACCAAAGATTTCTTCTCGGGCAATGCGATGAGATTGTGATACACCAGTAAATATTGTTGGCGGATACCAAAATCCTTTACTAGGCAATTTACATTCTGGCGACCATCTATTTGCCCCTTCAGCATCACCGCTCTTGGTGATCTCATGAATTCGCTTTAGCTGCTCCTTAGAATTAATTGCACCTAAATCAGTATTTTTATCCATTGGATCCCCAACTCGGATCAAACTCATCCGCGCCTTAAGTTTTTCCAGTACTTCATCAGCAACATTTTCTTGAACTAGCAATCTAGAGCCAGCACAGCAAACATGGCCTTGATTAAAGAAGATTCCATTCACAATTCCCTCTACCGCCTCATCAATAGCCGCATCTTCAAAGACCAGGTTGGCAGCTTTGCCACCTAGCTCTAATGTGGCTCTTTTATTGGTAGCAGATATGGATCTGGCAATCGCTTTACCGACTTCAGTTGAGCCAGTAAATGCAACTTTATTTATATCAGGGTGATTGACTAGCGCAGCACCAGTGATGCCATCGCCGGTAATAATATTTACAACACTTTCAGGTAATCCTGCTTGTTGGCAAACTTGTGCAAACAACAATGCAGTTAGTGGAGTTGTCTCTGCTGGTTTTAAAACAACTGTGTTTCCAGCGACAAGTGCGGGCGCAATTTTCCAAGCAAGCATTAATAGTGGAAAATTCCAGGGAATTATTTGGCCAACAACTCCTACAGGTTTTGGTTTATTCCCAAAGCCTGCATACTCCAACTTATCGGCCCAACCGGCGTGATAGAAAAAGTGAGCAGCAGCCAGTGGAATGTCAGTATCTCGAGATTCTCTAATTGGCTTGCCATTATCTAGGGTTTCAACAACTGCAAACTCTCTGGCTCGTTCTTGCAAGATGCGAGCGATTCGATAAAGATATTTACCACGTTCTTTTGCAGGAGTTTTTGACCAAATTTTTGTAAAGGCCGACCTGGCACTTTTCACAGCCAGATCTACATCTAATTTATCTGCATACCCAATCTTCGACAACACCTCTTCGGTTGCTGGATTTATTGTTTCAAAACTTTTTCCTTTTCGAGGATCAACAAACTTACCTCCAATAAATAGACCATAAGAAGTTGCGATGTTTGCAATGGCTTTAGATTCAGGTGCGCTGGCATACTCAAAATTACTCATAGCGCTCCTAATCAACGGTTACGTAGTTGGCACCAGCGTAGTGCCCAGTACGCAACTTCATCCGTTGCATAAGTAAATCATTTAATAATGCACTTGCACCAATTCGAAAAAGTGATGGTTTAAGCCACTCAGATCCAGCAGTTTCATTGACTAGTACTAGCTGTTTAATTGCATCCTTTGTTGTTCGAATTCCACCAGCTGGCTTCACGCCAATTCGGCTACCAGTCAAGGCAAAGTAATCCCGCACCGCCTCTAACATCACCAAAACGACAGGCGCAGTTGCTGCAGGTGACACTTTTCCAGTACTAGTTTTTATGAAATCAGCGCCAGCCAACATTGCAAGGTAGGAGGCCTTTCTAACATTGTCATATGTAACTAACTCACCAGTTTCTAAAATAACTTTTAAGTGCGCCTTATTTCCACAAATTTCTTTAATTGTTTTAATCTCGTCAAAAACTTCACCTATTTTTCCAGAAAGAAATGCACCTCGATCTATCACCATATCAATTTCATTAGCACCAGCATCTAATGCATCTTGAGTATCAATCTTCTTTACTGCAATAGATGCTCTGCCTGATGGAAATGCAGTAGCAACTGCTGCAACCGGTATATCTTTGCCACCAATTGCATCCAATTCAGAACGGGTAATTTTTACCATATCGTTGTAAACGCAAATTGCACCTACTGAAGGCACTGTTGAATCAGTCGGATCTGGCCTTACCGCTTTAGCACAAAGTGCTCTCACTTTTCCTGGCGAATCAGCCCCTTCTAGGGTTGTTAAATCAATCATGCTAATTGCAGTATCAATTGCCCAAGCTTTACTGGTGGTTTTAATGCTTCTTGTTGCCAGCATTACTGCTCTTGCTTCTGCTCCGACCTGATCAACTGGTGATAATTCTGCTAAAAACTTTTTTAATGAACTTTCACTACCGTCGATAATCATACGAGAACTTTAGTCAATGCTGACTTAATTTGCGAGAGTAATATAACCGCCTCTTTTTTACTCTCACAAACAACCTCTATGTAGCACTTTAATTTAGGTTCCGTACCACTAGGTCGAATGATTACTCGGATTTGATCTTTATAAATCAATCTAATACCCAACGATGGCATAGCTTTCAAACTACTTAAATTCTCACTTTTTTCAAGGATATGTCCAGAAAGTTCTGATGGCGGATTATTGAGTATTTTTGCAAGTAAGTCATCAATTTTGTTTAACTCAGTAAATCTGATTGATATCTGATCAGTTAAATGAAACCCGTACTCCTCACCAATTTTGTCTAAGTAATCTGTCAACGAGAATCCTTTTTCTTTAAGCTCTCCAACTAGTTGAGCAATAATTATCGCAGCACTAATTCCATCTTTATCATTAACTACCTTTGGATCAACGCAGTAGCCTAGAGCCTCCTCATATCCAAACAAAAGATTATCAATCTTTGAGATCCATTTAAATCCAGTCAGTGTCTCTTCAAATGCTAAGTGATTTTTACTTGCGATCTTGCCAAGCAATGATGATGAGACTAAAGAGTTAGCAATTGCTGAGTTGGATTCTTTGTTTTTCTTAATAAAGTAATTACCTAATATTGCCCCTACTTCATCACCTCTTAGCATTCGCCAACCAATAGCGCCATCACTTATTGCGATCGCACATCGATCTGCATCAGGATCATTTGCAATTACCAAATCTGCATTTAGTTTTCTTGCATACTCTAAACAAAGATCAATAGCACCAGCCTCTTCTGGGTTTGGAAAAGGGGTAGTGGGAAAATCTGGATTTGGTTCTACTTGTTCTTTTACAACTGTTGGAGTGGCAAATTTTGCTTTGCTAAATGCCTTCAAGAAGATTTCTGCTCCGACACCGTGCAAAGGGGTGTAGATAATTTTTAGATTATTTGATGAATTGACCAGATTTGCAACAGATTGAATGTAATCATCAATTAAAGATTCACCAACAGATTCAAACTCTTTTGATCTATTTGGCAAGAGATTAGCCGTGGTGATGTAATTTGAAATTTCAGAGTCAACGGGTGAGATTATTTGCGAACCATGGTATTTGACACCATTTAATTCACCACCAATATAAACTTTATAGCCATTGTCAGTTGCTGGATTATGACTAGCGGTAACCATGATGCCAACATCTACCTGCAGTTTATTTACTGCATAGGCAAGTACGGGTGTGGGAAGTGGCCTTGGTAGTACATAGGTTTTAAATCCTGCGCCAGCAAATATCTCTGCACTATCTGTGGCAAAATCATCAGAGCCATGTCGGGCATCTCGTCCAATTACAACCGAAGATAGGTTATTTGCCTTCATGAAGCTGACTATTCCAGTTGCTGTTCTACTCACCACTGCTCGATTCATGCAAGAAGGACCGACTCCGATCCTTCCGCGCAATCCAGCGGTTCCAAATTGTAGGAAGCCGTTAAATGAGCGGGCTATTTCAGTTTCATTATTTTCTGTTAACCATTTACTTAGTTTGGCTGCAGTTTTTTTGTCTGGATCGTGATCTATCCACTTTTGAACTTCATCACGCAACTTATCTGAGATCACAACTTAGGTAAGACCCTAGCTAAAAGATTACCCATACGATCTGCCGCAGCTTTTCCAGCAGCAATAACCTCAGCATGATTTAATTTTTCACCAGTAACTCCAGCAGCAGCATTTGTGACTAATGAAATAGCAAGTATTTGTGCACCTAGTGCATGAGCTGCAATTGCTTCAGGGACTGTGGACATACCAACTAAATCCGCTCCCATTGTGCGCATCATTCGAATCTCTGCCGGTGTTTCATAGGATGGGCCACGCCAATGCACATAGACACCTTCAGCTAAGGAAGGATCCTCAGCCTTAACTATTTCCCGAAGCCGCTTGCTATAAAGGTCTGTCAGATCAACAAAATCTGCACCAATTAAAGGTGATGCTGCTGTGAGTGAAATGTGATCTTTTATTAAGACTGGCTGGCCAACTTTGTAATCTGTATTAATGCCACCGCAGGCGTTTGTTAAAACAATAGTGCGACATCCAGCTTTTACTGCAGTCCTCACTGCATGTGCTACTGGCTCCATTCCTAAGCCTTCATAGAAGTGAGTTCTGCCTAAGAAAACTAAGGCGTTAACCTTATTTTCTAGGTTATACGAACGGACTTTGCCACCATGGCCAGCAACAGTTGGGGCTGGAAATCCCGGCAATTGCGTTACTGCAAACTCATGTGTGGGTTTTCCAAGTGCATCGGCAGCTGAAATCCAACCTGAACCCATAACAAGTGCTACATCGTGCTTTTCTTTACCAGTTATTTTGGCGATCGCTTTAGCAGCTTTTTGCGCAGTGCCGATTGGATCTTTATAAAGTTTGCCCATGAGGCAAACTTATCCTAAATAATTACCTATTTTTTAACTCAGGCCAGCTATAACCCAGCGAGATAATCATCTTGCGCAGTAGAGGCAGTGATAAACCAATAATTCCGCTTGGGTCACCCTCAATTTTTGTGATGAATGGCGAACTCAGTCCATCTAGAGTGAAACCACCTGCCACCTGTAATGGTTCCCCTGAATTAACATAATCAGTAATTTCTTCATCACTCATTTGAGCAAAAATCACTTTAGATGTGGATTTTTCACTCAATTCAATTCCTTGTTTCAAATCAATTAAGCAATGCCCAGTGTGTAGATAACCGGATTTTCCACTTAGCTGTTTACATCTTTTGATTGCATTTTCCTTAGTTTCTGGTTTGCCTAGAGACTTCCCTTCAAACTCAAAAGTAGAGTCACACCCAATAATTAAAGAGTTCACCGGTGCTTGATCTTTAATGGTGTGTGCTTTAAGGATTGCTAGTGCAACCACTAATTCAGCTGGAGTAAGTGATTCAAACTCAACCGCCTCCTCGTTAACGCCACTCACTATTACTTTAGGAGTTATTCCAACACTTTCTAGCAGCCTAAGTCTTGATGGTGAGGCCGAGGCAAGAATTAATTCAACCATTATGCGGGTAACCTTATTACATGAAGTTACCTGTTGTTGGTCTAGTTGTAGATGAATTGGGTCAAATCAACTACTTAACTGAGGGTCGAAAACTTGGAATTAATCTTAAATTCACAAATCAGGCTTTAGCTACGCAGGATTTAATTAAATTTGCCCAGGAGTGTGACTTTTTACTTATTGATCCAAGAATAATTTCAACTACTTCAGTAAGAACTGCAGAACGGGCAGGAGTTCGAATCTATCCTTCTTCGAAAACTCTAGAACAACTAGAGCAGATCAAGACTGCTCAAACCACTGGTGAGTACCTATCAATTTTAGTGGCTAGATCAGCCCATGCTCAGGTTGCTAGCTGGCCAATTACTTTGATCACCAATGATTTAACAATCACTCCACTGCCAGGAATAAGTGATCAGTTATCACAGGAGATTCAACTATCTGTTTTAAAACTTGCTGGTGAAGTTGGGTTAGTTGGTGGTTTTGAGCTGCTAGTTGATGCTGCAGATTACAAGCAACTAATTGGTATCAACTGGGTAACTCCGCATGCAAAATATTGGAGTCAGATCGGTTGCGTTACTAACTTTTATGAGCAGAATCTGCGCGCTGTTTTGGACTTACCTCTTGGTAGTACTGACTTGTTGGATAAATTTGTGATCACAGGAGGCCTTAAGACAGACCCTGCAAGTGATGATTACCGCCCATACCTACATTTAATGGCGAGAAATTCAAAGCTTAAGTTTGATCAATCAATTAAGCAGGTTGGGCTCACCAGTAGTGATTTAGAAAATGCTTTGACTGAAATTATTCATGCACAGCAGTATTACAGTGGCGAGATAGAGGAGTAACTAAGCGCGCTTTTTATACTCAATTGCGGGGCAGCGATTCATTACTGCAATTAATCCGGCAGTATTTGCTCGAGCAACCGCTTGCTCATCTATTACATCAAGTTGTAACCAAACACCTTTAGAGTTGATAGTGATTGCCTCATCAACTACTGCACCCGCAAGCTCTGAGTTAACAAAAATATCAACCACATCTACTGTCACCGGAATCTCAGCAAGCTTTGCATATCCCTTTTGCCCATGAACACTCTCAGCTTTTGGGTGCACTGGAATGATGGTATGACCATGCTCCATCAGCACTTTTGAAACACCATAAGCTGCTCGCTCAGAGTTATTGCTTAAACCAACTATGGCCCATGTTTTTAGAGCCAGTAATTGATCAATCTGATTATTCATGATTTGTTCGACCGAGTGCTCTAAATTTCCACCCTGCAGTGCGCCAAGCCTCACGATCTAGTGCATTTCTGCCATCAATAATTATTGCACTCTTCACTAAGGACTTAATCTGCGCAGGATTAATCTCTCGATAGATTTTCCATTCGGTAAGATGTAAAACTAGTTCTGCATCCTTTAAAGTCTCATTTATTTCTTGCGCATAATTCAATTCTGGAAAGCGCTTTTGTGCATTGGTAATCGCTTTTGGATCATGCACTGTCACGATTGCCCCAGCTGCTTGTATTTGAGCAGAAATATCTAAGGCTGGTGAATCGCGCACATCATCACTATCTGGTTTAAAAGCTGCGCCTAATACTGCAATTTTCTTTCCAGATAGATCATTGGATAAATCTTTACGGACCAATTCAATAATTCTTTGCCTTGCACGTAAGTTAATGGCGTCAATTTCCTTAAGAAATTCAACTGCCTGTTTTGCCCCCAACTCCTCAGCACGTGCCATGAAGGCGCGAATATCTTTTGGCAGGCAACCGCCACCAAAGCCAATTCCTGCTTGTAAAAAGCGACTGCCAATTCTTGGGTCATATCCAATAGCTTTTGCTAAAACTGTTATGTCACCACCAGATGCCTCACAGACCTCTGCCATGGCGTTGATAAATGAAATCTTTGTTGCTAAAAATGAGTTTGCGGCAACTTTCACTAACTCTGCAGTTGGCAGATCTGCTCTTACCCAAGGTATGTTTTCTTTCAAGTTGGCCGCATACACCTCTTTTAGTATTTTCTCAGCCTCATCACTAACTACACCAACCACTAATCTGTTTGGTTTCAACGTATCTTCAACTGCAAATCCTTCTCGCAAAAACTCAGGATTCCAGGCTAGATCTGCTTTAGGATTTAGAGCAATCAACCTATCCCTAAGTTTGCTGGCGGTACCAACTGGAACTGTTGATTTACCAACCACTAATCCACCTGGCTTAACAATCTTGGCAATGCCTTCTAGTGCTGAATTTACGTAACTCAAATCTGCTGCATTGCCACCTTTTACTTGTGGGGTTCCAACACATATAAAGTGGACATCAACAGTGGCCAAATCATTTATGTTTTTAGTAAAAGTTAGGCGGCCAGATTTTATTTGAGCTGCGAGTAGCTCTTCTAAATCAGGTTCATAGAATGGAACTTTTACTTTGCTTAGTAGATCAATCTTGTTGGTATCGGTGTCATATCCAATTACTTCAAACCCCAAGCTAGCCATACATGCGGCGTGAGTAGCACCTAAGTAGCCAGTGCCAATTACTGAGAGTTTTAATGCCATATGTAGAGCCTACCTATAAATTACTTGTTTACTGGCAGATATTATCTTTAGCGGTAAGGGTTTTAAACTTATCGATAACCTTTACTTTTGCAGCCTTTGTAGATGATGGTGAGGCAGAGGGAAGAACTTCATCAACTACCGCTCTATCTTCACGCAAGCGATTCCATAGCTCTGGTGCTAGAACTGGATCCCAAAGTACTGATGCGGTCACACCATTTGCATAATAATTTAGATCTGAAAGTGGAACAGTGAGAGTTCGAATATTTGAGGTAGCAAGTGATTTCATTCCCTTTGCTAATGAAATTAACTCTGCACTTTGTAATCCCACATCAGTTGTTACTGCATCAAGGGATGAATTAATGAAGCTAGTCATAATAATTGGATTGAGCAAGACCCCAGCGCTGGTTGCCTTTTTAAGCACTGAAGACATAAATGCTTGTTGACGTTGCATCCTGCCAATATCTCCCATGCCATCAAACTCCCTTGTCCTTACATACTTAAGTGATTCAATGCCATTTAACGTGTGAACCCCAGCCTCTAGCACTAGGTGGCTTTTTGGATCATCAATATCTTTTTTGGTACAAACTTCTATTCCACCTAATGCATCTACCACTCGGGCAAAGCCTGCAAAATTAATCTCAACATAATGATCAATTTTTAGTTGGGTCATCTCTTCAATAGTTTGGATTAAAAGTGGTGCACCGCCCCAATTAAATGCTGAGTTTATTTTGGAATGTCTGGCAGGAATAACTTTTCCTGCCTTATTGGTATAGGCAGGTATTAATGCAAAACTATCTCGCGGTATTGAGATTAATACTGCTTTATCTCTTGTTTTAGAGATGTGTACCAGCAGCATTGTGTCTGATCGTTTACCAGCAGCGGTCGCCACAGATCCAACTCTTAACTCTTTCAACTCAGCTTTAGAAAGACCCTCTCGAGTATCTGATCCCACTAATAAGTAATTTACTGCTGAGGAGATTTTTTCAGGGCGATTATCAATCCCGGCAAAGGCATCAATTTTGTTAATGGATGCAGTGACAGTGGTGAAAGCCAAAGAACTAATTGCTGAAATTGCCAAAGTTGCTAGCGAAATACCAGTGAATATCCTGATACTT
>SXRC01000090.1 GCA_005793655.1 Actinomycetota bacterium | reverse complement strand
TTATCAACTGGCTCTAATTTAAGAGCAGCTAAATTATCGGGAATTCCGACTGAGAATCGGGTAATGACTGCGCATATTTTTTCTGGAACTTTGGCAGGAATTGGTGGCTTAATGCTTGCCTATACAAACGGCTCCTTTACAGCTGCGATCGGTAGCCAAGTCATGCTGCCTTCATTCTTAGGTCCAGTACTTGGTGGCACTCTTCTTGCTGGTGGATCAGTGGCAGTGCTTGGCACCTTTATTGGAACCATGTTGACATTAGTTATACGCCAAGGCCTATCTGTGCAAGGAATTGGACTTGAGACATTAAATATTGCCCTTGGCCTAGTTTTACTAGCAGCTCTATCAGTTGGACAGATTCAAAAAATGTTTACAACCTTTAGATTACGAGCGCGAAAATGAAGCTACCAATATTTTTTAAGAATCGGATGACGGAAGTGTCACTCTCGGTGATATTTGTTTTAGGCTTCTTAGCCTTAGTTGTGACTTCAAATGGTGTATTTCTCAGTCGCGCATCATTGCAAGGCTTTTTAACTTACCTTGCAGTACCAATTACTATCGGATTAGCTCAAATGGTTGTGCTTTGTATTGGGCAGATGAATCTTGCGGTGGGAACTATGGGTGGTGTCAGTTGCGCCATCATGGCAGTTTTAATGGCTGATCATAATCTTCCTATCTGGCTTGCAATATTTATTGGTCTGTTTTCAGCAACTGTGATGGGTGCGATTAATGGTGCTTTAGTTGTACTAACCCAACTAAATGGATTCATTATTACACTCGGTACTTACACAATTTTATTGGGATTCCAATACCGATTGGTGAAAACCTTTACTATTGATAAGTACCCAGCCTCACTTCCTGCATTTGGGAAGAAAGAATTTATAGGATTTCCCTACATATTAGTTATCGCAATCATCACCGCCATACTTCTTTCACTCTTTTTCAGCAGAACTATTATGGGACGTCGCGTTCTTGCAACTGGTGGTAATCCATTAGCTGCGCGGTTGTCTGGTGTATCAAACAATAGATCAGTATTTATTGCTCACACTTTATCTGGCTTCTTAATTGGTGTGGCATCAGTTATAACTATTGCATCTTTGCCGGGTATCAATCGTTCTATCGGTGGAGATTGGTTGCTTGCCTCTTTTGCTGCTCCAATTATCGGCGGCGTATTGATGTCAGGTGGCACTATTGCGATCTATGGCACAGTTATTGCTGCTGGCGTTGTTCGACTTGTAGATATTGCCAGGGCTCAATACTCACTAGACCCAAGTATCGTCTCGTTAAGCGTTGGAGTTGTAACACTTTCAACTGTTGCCTTAAGTGAATGGCGTCGCCGCAGAACTGAGCGACAAAACGAGGGAATTAAGGCCACAAAATGAGTACTGAATTATTAATTACCAAGGTTTCGAAAGAGTTCCCTGGAGTTTTAGCGTTAAATGAGGTGAATTTAACGCTAACTAGTGGAACTGTGCATGCGCTGTTGGGTGAAAATGGTGCGGGTAAGTCAACTCTAATTAAAATCATTACCGGAGTTTATTTAGCAGGCTCTGGATCATTAAAAGTAAAAGGTGAAGAAAAAAGTTTTCATAATCCGATTGAGGCAACCCATGCCGGTATTGCAGTAGTTCACCAAGAGCGAAATCTAATTCCAGAGTTTTCAGTTGAGGAAAATATCACCCTTCATAATCCACCACTGAAGCTTGGCGTAATCGATCGTGCAGAGCGAACTAGACTGGCTAAGCAAGCACTTGCCACCCTAGGCTTTGAGATAGATTTAAATGAAAGAGTGAAAAACCTTTCAGTTGCTCAAATGCAATTAGTTGAGATTGCCAAAGCGCTTGTGACAAATGCAAAAATTATCTTGCTAGATGAGCCTACCGCTTCAATTACCGGTAGTGAAACGCAAAAGCTATTTGATGTGATCAAACGACTTAAGGCACAAGGCACGGCAATTTTGTTTGTAAGTCACAAACTTGAAGAGGTTTATGAAATTTGCGATACGGTAACAGTGCTGCGAGATGGCGTCAGCGTTTTAGAATCAAAGTCACTATCAGAGTACAAGCAAGGTGAAATTGTGGATTTGATGGTCGGTAGGCATTTAGCAGAGCGAAAAAATGTCACCCGTAAAGTGAATCGAAAGGCAGAACCTGTAATTGAATTAAAGAATCTTTCTACCGCACTTGGCCATAGAGATATCAACTTAAGTCTTTATCCAGGTGAGGTATTAGGCATGTATGGCCTAGTCGGAGCTGGCAGAAGTGAACTTGCTAGATCAATTTTAGGTTTACATGAGGTTACCGGTGGTCAAATTTTTGTTAATGGTAAAGATGTAAAGATTAAGAACTTTAGAGATGCACTACATAAATTTCGAATTGGCTATGTAACTGAAAACCGAAAAGAAGAAGGTTTGTTCTTAGATTTCCCAGTGAGAAAGAATATTTCAGTAACAATCCTCTCCAGAATTTTGCAAAAACTCTCAGTAATTAATCCTAAAAAAGAGGATGATATTGCAACAAAATATGTAGATCGCTTGGGAATAAAGGTGGTAGATAATAATCAATTAGCGCTAACACTTTCTGGTGGCAATCAGCAAAAAGTATCAGTCTCAAAATGGCTTGCTGCTGAAACAAAAATTCTAGTAATCGATGAGCCAACTGTTGGTGTGGATGTTAGAACCAAAGCTTCCTTCCATGAATTAATCACCCAGCTTGCTGATGAAGGATTGTCGATTATTTTAATATCTAGTGATTTAGCTGAAATGGTGGCAGTAGCTGATCGTGTTCTGGTTATGCGCAGATATGAATTAGTTGGCGAACTTGATAACTCTAAGGATTATCAAAGTATGTCTAGATCAATCATGAATAGTATTCAATCCGCATCATAATGATTAAATCAAAGAGACAGTTTCCAGACTTACTGCATTTTGCCTCCTTAATCGAATGGAAATTACCCACCCTATTTAGAACCAGAGCCAAGATTGCTCGTGCGGTAACTATTGATGATTTAGCGAAGATTGCAAAGCGTAAAGTGCCTAAGGTGGTATTTGATTATGTTGAGGGATCTGCTTTAGATGAGGTCAGTTACAGCAGATCAAGGCAAGTATTTAATCAAGTTGAATTTACTGCGCACACGTTAAGAGATGTATCAAAAATCGATCCTACAATTGAAATATTTGGCAAAAAAGTAGATTTACCAATTCTATTCTCGCCAACTGGGTACACCAGATTCATGCACCATGTGGGTGAACCGGCAGTTGCTGCAGTGGCACAAGAAAATAATATGATTTACTCACTTTCCACCATGGGAACTACTTCACCAAGTGAGCTTGCTGAGCAAGTTCCAGATGTTCGTAGATGGTTTCAGCTTTATGTAATGCAAAATCGCAAAGATAGTATGTCAGTAATCCAGCAAGCCAAAGATTCTGGCTTTGAAGCCTTGATTTTGACTGTTGATACTCCAGTAAGTGGAATTCGAGTTCGCGATATTAGGAATGGTTTAACTATCCCACCTCGAATTAGATTAAGCACAGTCTTTGCTATTGCAATGAAGCCAGTTTGGTGGCTTAATCTTTTTACAACCAAAAAGTTAGAGTTTGCTGCATTTAGAGGGTGGAATAAATCATTAGTGGAGCTAGCAGCGGCAATCTTTGATCCATCAACTAAGTTTGAGGATGTTAAGTGGCTGCAATCTGTATGGAGTGGCCCAGTAATTGTTAAAGGTGTGCAAAACCTCGAGGATGCTAAAGAGTTGGCTAAGTTGGGCATTGCTGGGATCATTCTTTCAAATCACGGTGGACGCCAGTTGGAGAAAGGGCCAGTGCCACTTGAACTACTTCCACTAGCTGTTAAAGAAATTGGTGTGGATGTAGATATTTATATCGATGGCGGCGTAATGTCTGGTCAAGATGCTTATGCGGCAGTTGCGATGGGTGCAAAGGCAGTTTTTGTTGGCCGTGCCTATCTTTATGGAATTATGGCAGGGGGAGAGCGGGGAGTTCAAAAAGCGGTAGAGATATTAAAGCGAGATTTTATTAATACGATGGCATTAACTGGAGCTAGAAATATTACTGAAGTACAAAAAATTGGTGCCAAACTACGCGCTTAAAAATTAAGAAATTGGTTTTGGCCGGTATTTTTCGCACATGCCAAGAGCGAATTCTTCAACTTGAAAAGCTCGATTTTCACTTTCAATCCAAAACTTGCCACCAGGCTTAAACTCATTTTGGATCTTGCCCTCAGTCAGCGCCAAATTCCATTGCTGACTTTCAGAGGATAAACAACTTTCATACTCGATTAGTGCTACCTCATCATATTTTGATTTACTCTCTCCACTCCTTCCACAACCCGTTAATGCCAACACTGCAATTATCAGGGCTACAGAGATACGAAGATTCATTAGAGAATTATAGTTGCAAACTAAGATAATCACTAGCGCATCAAGGAAGGTTAAATTCTTATACTCATCTCATTAATCTCACTTGCCCCAATCCCACAGCAACCACCAATAATTTGGGCCCCGGCACCAACCCACTCACTTATTAATTTATCGCTAAACCCAGCAGAACCACTTCCTGTCCACACTTTATTTTTCGCATCCCAAACTCTGCCCGAGTTGGGATAGACAATAAAAGGTTTAGATGATGAAGCAGAGCGCAATAGATTTGTAATCAACTCTGGCCCAGTGCAATTAATACCCACCGCCATTGCCTCCTTTGCTAGATCAACCGCTGCTTGAAAGCTTTGCCCAGCATTTGTTTGATTACCCTGCCTGCAGGAGTAGGAGATCCAAAATGGGATTGGGCAATCCTTTAGTAGCTCTAACAAAATCTCAACTTCAAAGGTGTCTGGCATGGTTTCAAGTGCTAAGTAATCTGGTGAGGTTGAGATTAATAACTCAAGCCTTTTAGAATGAAAATCTTTTAGGACAAATTTTGTTACTCCGTAATTACCTTTGTACTCAGAGCCATCTGCAAGGGATGCTCCGTATGGACCAATGGATGCTGCCACCTTCACGCTGTTGCCACTTTGATTAGCTGCATCTTTTGCTAATTTGGTTGAGGTAATTAGAGCCTGGTCAGTTTCTTGCTCACTCCAACCACGTTCACTACACCCAGAATAGGAGAGTTGGTAGGAGGAGGTGATAATTATTTGCGCCCCAGCATTTATAAAATCTAAGTGTGCCTTGGTAATTTGCGCAGGATTTGATCTAATTAACTCACCCGTCCAAAGTGAGGTTGTTAATTTGTTTCCATTATTTTCAAGTGCGGTGGAAAGTCCTCCATCTAATTTAATCATGTGGGGCGGGTAGGGCTCGAACCTACGACGACCGGATTATGAGTCCGGGGCTCTAACCAACTGAGCTACCGCCCCTAATAAGGAGGTGAGTGTCATACCTTACATCTATCCCAACACTAAGCATTAATTGGCAATATTCACATGCTCACACAGGATAATAAAAAGTATGAAAATTAGAGCAGCATGTATCACTGCCACTTTTCTATTTTTATCAACTCAACCAGCCGCCGCTGCCCCTATCTATACCTTTCCAGTTGCAAGTTGCACCGTTACCTATACCAAATACCATCATGATTATCCGGCCGCAGATATTTTTGGTAAGAAAGGTTGCGCATTTGTCGCCCCAATTGCAGGTGTGGTTGATGAGGTAAATACTGTAGATCGCTGGAGTGGTAAAACAAATCTTGGTCCAGATCGTGGAGGATTATCTATCTCAATAATTGGTAATGATGGGGTTAGATATTACGGAAGTCATTTATCAAAAATAGAGAATGTGATTGTGCCAGGCTATAAAGTAGCAACAGGTGAGAAGTTAGGTGAGATTGGATCATCTGGCAGTGCTCGGGGAACTAAGCCTCATCTACACTTTGGTATTTCTTATCCAACTGAAAAAGGTATTTGGTGGGTTAGACGTGGCGTTGGTTTAGAGAGTAAAGGTAAGACGCCACCATTTAAATATTTGCAAGCTTGGCAGGTGGGTAAAGATTTGAAACCAAAAGTTGTAACACCTGCGGTAATTCCAGCTGAGCCTACGAAGTAAATAAAAATAAGGCCTGCTATTTCTAGCAGGCCTTAATTCTTTTTCGAGATTAACTCGAAAGGTTAATGGTTATTTAAGCAGGATTTACAGCGTCAGCCTGAGGACCTTTTGGACCTTGGACTACTTCGAATGTAACTGCTTGACCCTCTTCTAGGGATTTGTAACCGTTTCCTTGGATTGCTGAGTAGTGAACAAAAACATCTTGTCCGCCACCATCAACTGCAATGAAACCAAAACCCTTTTCAGAGTTGAACCACTTAACTGTACCTGTTGCCATTTAGCTTTTTTCCTTTGATTATGTTGGACTCTTGCAATATAACAAGCGCCGGTCTTTATTCTTACAGCGAATCCCAATCAACAATCAGTGGAACGGGTACTGCCAAGCGTCGGACTGTTTCAAAGTTTACCCTGCTATTGGCTATTTGCGAAAAGAGATGTATAAATCTCTTACTGCAATAGGCGCTGGTGGGCTGGGGAAGGTCACACCGAGTGATCTAAAGGCAGGTACTAGTGAGTAAATCTCCAATTTATGCTGGGCGGATACTTATTTATTCCACCCCAGCTGCCCTGACTCAACATATCGAGTGGGCGCTTAATCAAAATCTTGGCTACCAAGTGGAGCCAAATTGGGTCAATCAGCCACTATCACCTGGCGCAAAAGCAACTGAGGTGGATTTTAATAGCGACCAACCAGTGGCGGCAAAGATTGCAAAGGCTTTAATCAGTTGGCGTTACTTAAGATTTGAGATAACTCAAAGATGCAAGAAAAGTGGTGATGCTACTTTGTATCGCATCACCCCAGATCTTGGTTTGCACCAAGCATCTCTGGCATCAAATGGTGATGTGGTTTTAAATGAACATCAAGTAAATCAGCTAATTCAAAATGCACCTTCGCAAAAGAGATTGCAGCAAGATCTTGAGAAAGCATTGGGTAACCAATGGGATATCGAGTTGGAGCCTTATCGAATTGCCTTGGCTAGTTATATGAGTGAAACTGTCCGCAGAAGTGGCTAAAATCATCTAAATTTTTTGCTATCACTTAGCAATCAATTGGCTTACTGAGATGCTGCCTGTAACATCTCTCTTATGAAGATTGCCGTATGCATCAAACAGGTCCCTGACTCTTGGGCTGAGAAAAAAATGGCTGGTCAGGTTTTAGATCGTGCCAATGTCGATGCAGTATTAAATGATTTGGATGAGTATGCAGTTGAAGAAGCACTTCGTATTGTGGAGGCAAACTCACCAACCAAAGAGGCGGGTGAGACAAGTGGTCATAGCATCACATTAATCTCTATGGGACCAGAGCGAGCTACGGAGGCGATAAGAAAAGGCTTATCAATGGGAGCTGATAATGCGATCTTGGTAAGTGATACATCTTTGGCAGGTTCTGACGCACTCGCTACCTCATTAGTTTTATCTGAGGTAATTAAAAAAGAAAATTATGATCTAGTTATTTGTGGCACCGAAAGCACTGATGCCAGAATGAGTGTAGTTCCAGCGATGATTGCCGCTCGGCTCAGCTGGGCGCAATTAACCTTTGCCGGAAAAGTTAAGGTTGACCTTGCGGGATCATCTGTTGAGATTGAGCGGGTGACTGAATTTGGTAACCAAGTCATGGGCGCAAAGTTTCCAGTACTACTTTCAGTAGTTGAAAAAATTAATGAGCCAAGATATCCATCTTTTAAGGGAATTATGTCAGCAAAGAAAAAAAGTATTACCACTCTGTCAATTGCAGATACTGGAGTTGATGCCAGCTTAGTTGGCCAATCTGCTGCTTGGAGTGC
>SXRC01000011.1 GCA_005793655.1 Actinomycetota bacterium | reverse complement strand
GGTTTAACAATAACTGTGTTTCCACAAGCAATTGCAATTGGGAAAAACCACATTGGCACCATAGCTGGGAAATTAAATGGTGATATCACAGCAACTGGCCCTAGTGGTTGCCGGATTGAATAAACATCTACTCCGGTAGATACCTCCTCAGAGAACCCACCTTTAAGTAGATGTGGAATTCCACAAGCAAACTCAACTACCTCAAGCCCACGCGTTACTTCACCAAAGGCATCACTTAATACTTTTCCATGCTCATTAGTAATTAATGCAGCTAGCTTTTCTTTGTTCTGTTGAACTAATTCGCGAAATGAGAATAAAACCTGAGTGCGCTTTGTAAGTGAGCTATGGCGCCACTCTGCAAAGGCCTTAGTTGCCACCACAGCTGCTTGATCTACAGTTTGGTTAGTTGCAAAATTTACCTTCGCAGAAATCCCACCAGTTGCCGGGTTATAAACATCACCGGTGCGCTCTGATTTCTCAGTTAAAACTGAGCCATTAATCCAATGTGATATTGATTCCATTGCCTCACAATACCCGAAGGATATTGGCCAATGAAATCAGCCCTTCCTACCAAAATCTGAGCATAAGTGATTAGATTGGGTTATTAACTGATTGGGAGTCAATTGAGTAATCTAGAAAATAATCCAGATAAACAGGCGAAGGTATTTGCTGATGATCGCGCCAATGTATTTCACTCCTGGTCGGCGCAAGCTCAAATATCTCCGATGGTTGTTGCTGGCGGCGGCGGATCCTATTTTTGGGATTTTACCGGCAAGAAATATCTAGATTTTTCCTGCCAATTAGTTTTCACCAATATTGGCCATCAACACCCAAAGGTGATCGCTGCAATTAAAGCGCAGGCAGATGTATTGGCAACTGTGGCGCCACAACATGCAAATGAAGCAAGAAATCAAGCAGCAAAAGCAATTATTGAAGTAGCCAATGGAAATTTTCAGAAAGTTTTCTTTACCAATGCCGGCGCAGATGGTGTAGAAAATGCGGTCAGAATGGCAAGGCTGCATACAAATAAACATAAGATTTTATCTACCTATCGTTCTTATCATGGCAACACCGGCTCTGCGATTAACGCAACTGGAGATCCAAGAAGATTTCCAAATGAGTTTGCATTTGGCCATGTGCACTTTTGGGGTCCATATCTTTATCGAAGTGCTTTTTGGGCAACCAATGAGGCTGAAGAGTGTCAGCGAGCATTAGAACATCTAGAGCAGACAATTATTTTTGAGGGACCAAGGACAATTGCAGCGGTATTAATCGAATCAGTTCCTGGAACTGCTGGTGTATTAATGCCACCTGCTGGATATCTAGATGGCTTACGTGCATTATGCGATAAGTATGAAATCCTATGGATTGCAGATGAGGTCATGTCTGGCTTTGGTAGAACTGGTAAGTGGTTTGGCTACCAGCACTCAAAATCAATACCAGATTTAATTGTTTTTGCTAAAGGAGTTACCTCTGGATATGTGCCACTTGGTGGAGTAGTAATTCCAGAAAAAATAGCTAAAACATTTGATGAAAGAGTTTTCCCAGGTGGTCTTACTTACTCTGGTCACCCGCTTGCTTGCGCAGCTGCGGTTGCCACAATTGAAACAATGAAAAGTGAGAAGATGGTTGAAAACGCAGCAAGTATCGGCGATAAAATCCTTGGACCTGGATTACATGATTTGGCCAAAAAGCATCAAGTTATGGGAGATATTCGTGGTGCTGGCGTTTTCTGGGGGATAGATATGGTTTCAGATCAAAAGAGTCGGCAACCACTTGCGCCATATGGTGCATCTAGTCCAAAGATGAATGAAATTGTGGCAACTTGTAAGAAGAACGGCTTGATGCCATTTAATAACTTTAATCGTATTCACATGGTGCCACCATGTAACATTTCAGAAAGTGATGCAAAACTTGGCTTAGAGTTACTCTCTAAATCACTAACAGAGATTGATTTATAGCCTTAAGTAGCAATCTTCGCCAGTACTCCACAATTTAGGATTGATCTTTTTTTAGGCACTCACGACCTTTCTACATATTAATGAGTTAAATAATCTAACAATTCGAAGTAAGGTTGGCGCAAGTTCGGTATACATGCCCAATTAGATTACCCTTACCCCATGGCCAACCGTGATTATCAAAGTGAGATAAGCAAAATTGATCTCACCCTTAAATCAATTGAACAGGTATTAAACCTGCCTAAATTGGTAGAAGCGGCTGCAGATTTAGAACAACAAGCCAGCGTGCCAAATCTTTGGGATGATCCACAGGCTGCTCAAGTAATCACTAGTAAATTATCCAGGGCGCAGTCAACCATTAATAAGATCAATGGAATCAGGTCAAGATTAAATGATCTGCCAGTAATGGTTGAGTTAGCAAATAGTGAAAGTGATAAAGCTGCAGCTTTTAAAGAGATTGATAAGGAGTTGGATACTCTGACTCAAGTTATAAATGATTTAGAGGTGCAAACATTATTAAGTGGTGAGTATGACGAGCGGGACGCTTTGATGACCATCAGATCTGAAGCTGGTGGAGTTGAGGCGGCTGATTGGGCGCAGATGCTGATGCGTATGTATTTAAGGTTTTGTGAAAGAAATAACTACAAGGTTGAGGTGCTAGAAACCTCCTACGCCGAAGAGGCGGGAATTAAATCAAGTACATTTCGAATCTCATCCCCATACGCCTACGGCAGATTATCGGTGGAGCAAGGCACCCATCGCTTGGTTCGAATCTCACCCTTTGATTCCCAATCTCGCCGGCACACATCCTTTGCTGGTGTTGAGGTAGTGCCGGTGGTTGAGCAAAGTGATCATATTGAAATTGATGAAAAAGATTTACGTATTGATGTTTATCGCTCATCTGGTCCAGGTGGACAAGGTGTTAATACCACCGACTCTGCAGTTCGTATCACCCATATACCCTCTGGAATTGTTGTCTCCTGCCAAAATGAAAGATCACAAATTCAAAACCGTGCAACTGCAATGGCGGTTTTGCAATCAAAATTATTAGAACGGCGCAGGTTGGCGGAGCGAGCAAAGATGGATGCACTTAAAGGCGATAACACTGGCTCTTGGGGAAATCAAATGCGCTCTTATGTATTGGCGCCATACCAAATGGTTAAAGATTTGCGCACAGATTATGAGGTTGGAAATCCATCAGCTGTGTTAGATGGAGATATCGATGGATTTATTGAGGCAGGTATTAAATGGCGCAAGGGGCGGGAGTAATCTCACATTTAAGCGGTAATTCTCAGTATTAATCCATGAAAAATACCGTTAAATCATCAAAGATCTCTGATTACTTATCTAAACTAGTATCAGATTCACCTAATGCGCTACTGAGAGGTTTTGATCTTGATTCGTTTTGAGAATGTAACCAAGTTATATGCCAAACAGGAAAAGCCAGCCTTAGATGCAGTTACGCTTGAAATATCTAAGGGTGAGTTTGTTTTCTTAGTTGGTTTATCCGGATCTGGAAAATCAACCTTTCTTAGATTAGTTTTGCGAGAGGAGCGACCAACTGCAGGTGTAATCCATGTCGCTGGCAAAGAATTAAATACTTTAGCCAACCATAAAGTGCCAGAGCTTCGGCGTCAGGTTGGAACTGTATTTCAAGATTTTAGATTACTGCCAAACAAAACAGTTTCAGAAAATGTTGCTTTCACCTTACATGTGCTGGGGTATCCAAATAAACAAATAAGCCGAGAGGTACCAGAGGTATTAGATCTTGTTGGGCTTGGAGAAAAAAGTGATCGCAAACCAAGTGAGTTATCAGGTGGTGAGCAGCAAAGAGTAGCTATTGCCAGGGCATATGTTTCACGGCCAACAATTTTGATTGCAGATGAGCCAACTGGAAATCTAGATCCTGCTACATCGGTAGGAATTATGAAATTACTAGATCGCATCAATCGTGAGGGCACTACCGTGGTGATGGCAACCCATGATTCTGGAATTGTCGATCAAATGCGAAAGCGGGTAATTGAATTAGAGGATGGACATGTAATTCGAGATCAGATGCGTGGTGTCTATGGCTATACCGGTTGATTTCAAGTTTGGAAAGATAGGGTTGGAAAATGCGCGCTAAGTTTGTAATCAGTGAGGTGGGAATCGGCCTGCGCCGAAACCTAACCATGACATTTGCGGTGGTAATTACCGTGGCAATCTCATTGTCATTACTTGGTGTTGGCTTACTTGCTAACTCACAGGTTAGAGTGATGAAGGATTACTGGTATGACAAAATTGAAGTTTCAATATTTCTGTGCAGCTCACTTTCTGAGGGTTCATCTTGCGCTAAAGGAGTAATTACCCAAGAGCAAAAGATTGGCATTCAACGAGATCTACAAACACTACCTGTTGTGGAAGAGGTTTTCTACGAATCACAGTCTGAGGCATACAAACGTTTCCAAGAGCGATTTGCTGGATCAGCAATTGCACAAAATGTAACACCAGATCAGCTGCCAGAATCATTCAGAATAAAACTTAAAGATCCAACCAAGTTTGCAGTAATTGAAAGTGCTTTCGCTGGCAGGCCTGGTGTTGATGTTGTTCAAGACCAGCAGGCAATATTAGAGAAATTTTTTAGATTACTTGGCGTACTAAGAAATGGTGCATTAGTAATAGGGGCAGCCTCAGTTCTCACTGCCGCCTTATTGATTAGTAACACCTTGCGCTTAGCTGCATTTAACCGCAGAAGGGAGACTGGAGTAATGAAACTAGTTGGTGCCTCTAGTTTTTCTATTCAGCTGCCATTTTTATTAGAGGGAGTATTTTCAGCCCTATTAGGTTGGTTGGTCTCCACCGGATTTTTAGCTGGCTTTAAAGTAATTGTTGATACCAAGGTAGCACCACTTTTAACCTTCACTAATTACTTCACTTGGCGAGATCTCTGGGTGACATCTGCCTGGCTGCTCTTTACTGGATTGTTTGTTTCATCGATTGCCTCAGTTTTGACCCTGCGTAAATACTTAAAGGTGTAACACCAGCACTTAATTAAGAATTGGGGGTTACTTATGGTCAAGGAGTTAGGCAGAAAAGTAATTGCCCAAAATAAAAGTGCTCGCCATGATTACTTTATCGAAGAGGTTTATGAGTGCGGTTTGGTTTTAACCGGCACGGAGGTTAAATCCCTGCGAGCAGGCAGAGCATCCCTCACCGATGGTTATGCCATGGCTAAAGATGATGAGATATGGGTCAGTGGTATTCATATTCCTGAGTACAACCAAGGCTCTTGGACCAATCATCCACCTAGGCGAGATCGTAAATTACTTCTTCACAAACGTGAGATTGCCCAAATTTCAGGTGTGATTAAACAAGGTGGCTTGACCTTGATTCCGCTCTCACTTTACTTCAAAGATGGCAAAGTTAAGGTTGAGATTGCAGTTGCAAAAGGAAAGAAAGCTCCTGACAAACGTAATACTTTGATGGAGAAACAGATGAACCGTGAGGTTAATCGCGAGTTATCACGGCGCAAATCTGGCAAAAGTACTGCTACGGGTAAGCGCAAAAAATCAGATGTTGATTACGATTAGTAGCGCAATTAACAGTATTTAAAGATTGCCTGTAAAATAATCCTTTCAAACAACTAAATATTGAAAGGTAATTCGCTTAACTCTTGGGGGTGAACGGTCTCGACTTTAGTCGTTACTTCAAGGCAAGCGGGCCGAGGAAGCCGTGATGATCTCGTTAACCACAAAAACATGGCAAACTATAAGCGCAAGTAAAACTGCCGCTGATTATCAACTAGCTGCCTAAGCTAGCTCTGTTATCCGTTACCCGAAGTTTGTTCTCGCCTTCGGATCTAACGTCGCTAGAGGACTTACCCCTAACCGTGTTATGGAGGTTAATGGGGACATAAATCTGTAACTGAGTCCGCAAACTACTTGTGCATGTGAGAGTTTGGACTGAGAAAGCGTTAATTGCACTACGCCCGTAGAAACTTTGAAGCAGTGCTAGAGGACCCGGGTTCGATTCCCGGC
>SXRC01000089.1 GCA_005793655.1 Actinomycetota bacterium | reverse complement strand
TCATGGCGAATTAACTAATCGCATCTGCCCAGTTTGTAAGAAGTTAAAGATTGTCGAGCTTAAGTACGCCTTTGGTGATCAACTCGGCCAATACTCAGGTCGGATTAAGAATCAAGATGAACTAATGCAAATGCAAAGTGAGTATGGAGAGTTTCGCGTCTATGTTGTTGAGATTTGTATCAGCTGCCACTGGAATCACCTGGTGGAATCCTTTTTATTAGGTGATGGAAAGTATCGAAAGCCACCACGAAAGATGCACACCTTATTAGATGATGATTAAGGGTAATCTTGGCGGGTGAGTAACTTTTTAAAAAAACTTCCCCGGCTTGGGGTCTTAGCACTCGGCTTCTCCTTTGTCGCTGGAGTTTTTTTATTTGGCTTTGCATACTTTACAGTTTCAATTCCAGATCCAAATGCTTATATAAATAGTCAATCAACCATTATTCAATATGTAGATGGCAGTGAGATTGGCCGCATTGGTTCAGAAAATAGAACTGTTGTCACCCTGGCTGAAATTCCACTACACGTAAGAAATTCAGTCATGGCAGCAGAGGATCGAAGTTTTTATTCAAACCGAGCAATTAGCCCAATTGCATTAGCCGCTGCGGTTTGGGATAACTTAATAACTTTAGGAAAGGGACGCGGTGGTTCAACAATCACCCAGCAGTATGCCAAGACCGCTTTTTTGACCCCCGAGAGATCTATCCAACGTAAGGTAAAAGAGTTAGTAATCTCCATAAAACTTGAGAATCAATTTACAAAAGATGAAATCTTTGAAAATTACTTAAATACTATTTATTTTGGTCGTGGTTCATATGGTGTGCAAACTGCATCCCAAGTTTACTTTGGCACCACAGTTGATAAATTAACAATCGCACAAGCAGCGGTGCTAGCCAGTATTTTGCGCAGTCCAGGTCTTTATGATCCAGGATTTAAAGAAGAAAATCTGCCACGGTTAGAAAATAGATTTAAGTATGTAATTGATGGTTTAGTTGATGAGGGATGGTTGAGTGAGGAAAAAGCTGCGAAGATTAAATTTCCAATAATTAATCCTAGAGTTACCTCAGGCGCTCTTGCTGGGCCAAAAGGTTATGTAATTTCTTGGGTGGAGCGGGAGTTAAATCAACTTGGCTTTACCGATGAACAGTTAATGATCGGTGGCTATATTATTAAAACCACATTGGTAAAAAATGCCCAGGAAGCTGCGGTAGCTGCTGTTAGTAAAGAGGCACCAAGTAAAGCGCCAGAGAATCTACATATTGGATTGGTGGCAATAAAACCAGGTACTGGTGAGATCTTGGCAATGTACGGCGGGCAGGATTATTTAAAGTATCAATTTAACGCAGCTACCCAAGGAATAACCTCAGGTGGATCATCATTTAAAGTTTTCACCTTAGTTGCAGCACTTGAAGAGGGTATTTCACTTTCATCTGTTTGGAATGGGGATACACCAAAGGTATACGATGATGGAATTGGCAGAGCATATGTTGTAAATAATTACGGTGAGCAAAGTATGGGCGATATGTCACTTCTTACCGCCATGGAAAAATCTGTTAATACAATTTTTGTTCCACTTGGAATGAAAGCAGGGCTTGAAAAAGTGATAGATGTTGCACGTCGCGCCGGAGTGCCAGATTCAGTTGAAATGATTGCTGCGCCTTCAGTTTCATTAGGTGCTGCCAGTCCACATGTAATTGACTTAGCAAATGCTTACGCCACCTTTGCAGCACAAGGTGTTTATGCCAAACCATTTATTATCAACGAAGTACAAGGTCCAAATAAGGGCATCTTGTATCAGGGCAGAATTCAAGCCCAAGAGGTATTTAGAAAAGATGTAATGGCAGATTTAACTTATGCCCTAAGTCGAGTAACAACATCAGGAACCGCTGCAGTTGTGGGTTCAAGAGTTACTAGGCCAACTGCTGGAAAAACTGGAACATCAAATGACAACGCATCTGCTTGGTTTAATGGTTACACACCAGAGATGGCAGCCTCCGTTGCTTTTTATCGAGATGATGCTACCCAATCACTAAATGGTATTGGCGGGTTAACCTCGGTAACTGGTGGATCATTCCCAGCAAGAATTTGGGCAGAGTTTGTAAAAGGTTATTTAAAAAATACACCAGTGCAGGAGTTTCCAGTACCAGCTTATATTGGTGGAACTGAACCAATTAACCTTATTAATGCAATTCCACAGATGGATCCAGCGTTAATTCCACCATCACCTTCACCAACACCTAAGAAAAAGAAGTAAATCTTGCTTACCAAATCGGTAAGTAGATCCTTCGCAGTAGTTGTACTACTTTGCGCATTAATCTCATTTTTAAAATTTAATCACTGCCGTAGCAATGATTTCACCTCCCCAGACAATTACGTTCATGCCTGTTATACCGATATCCCAGCACTATTTTTAGAGCGCGGCTTGGATACCAGCCTCTTTCCTTACGCATCGCAAACCAACTCAATTGAGTACCCACCAGTGATTGGTATTGGAAACTGGTTGATTTCATTTTTAATTCCCTCGGGCAGCTCATACAAAGTATTTTTTGATATTAACGCCATAATTATTATTGTACTTTTTTTGATAAGTGCATTGTTGGTCAGAAGAATAAAACCTGAGTACTCATACCTGTTTCCAGTAGCCCCTGCCGTCATCGCTAGCTTATTTATTAACTGGGATATCTGGGCGGTTGTGACCGCCTTGCTGGCAATTTATTACTTTGACCAAGGCAAGTATGAGCAAAGTGCTATCGCACTTGGTATATCGATAGCCACCAAATTTTTCCC
>SXRC01000088.1 GCA_005793655.1 Actinomycetota bacterium | reverse complement strand
CGCTCTGCAGCTTTTTTCTTTAAAGTTGTTGCACCATCTGCGGGCTCATTCATAGCCTCTTTTACAGCAGCTTCATAAGCCACTCGCTTATCAATCCGTGGTGGTTGTGGTTTAACTGATCCTTCACTACCTGGCAAACCATTTGCTTTTTGATAATCACCCGTCAACTTCAATAATGCAGTAACTGCCTCTGTTGGTTGTGCGCCAACACCCAGCCAATATTGCACCCGCTCTGAGTTAACTTCAATTAGAGATGGCTCAGATGCTGGTGAGTAACGACCAATCTCTTCAATAGCTTTTGAATTTCTTGCTGATCGAGAATCTGCAATTACAATACGAAAATGTGGTGTGCGAATCTTTCCAAGACGCATTAATTTAATCTTTACTGACACAAAACTCCCTATAGAAAATTAGTCGGCTTTTCTTTCGTAAACAGCCGGGGCGTTTACTTCCAGAGATAACCTTGCGGACAAAAATTGCTGTGGGTTAGAGGGTCCCATTAGCAGATGGCTAATCTTGCCAGCACCTAGGTTTAAACCCAAATTGGCTTACTTTCCCTCTTCCAACGCCCGTTTAGCAGGGTTGCCTGAGCGGGACTTCTTCTTTGGGATTTCATTCTTATGTTGTGTCCCGGCAATACCAGCAAAACTTGGCAATCCTGCAGGTGAATTTTTGCCTCGCATTTGTTGCATCATTTTTTGTGCTTGGCTAAACCGCTCAACTAATGAGTTAATTTCAGAAATTGCACGACCACTGCCACGAGCGATGCGTGCTCGCCTAGAACCATTTAGAATCTTTGGATTCTGCCGTTCAAATGGCGTCATAGATTCGATTATTGCCCTGCTCCTGACCAGCTCAGATTCATCAAAATTTTCTATTTGTTTTTTCATTCCGCCAGCACCCGGCAATAAACCCATTAACTTGCTCATGCTGCCCATATTTTTCATCGCTTCAAGCTGTGAGAGAAAATCTTCAAAGGTGAAGTCCTCACCCTTTACAAACTTCTCCTCTAATTTCTTTGACGCATCCTCTGGCATGGCTCGCTTTGCCTGCTCAGCTAGGGAGGCCACATCCCCTAGCCCAAGAATCCGAGAAGACATCCGTTCTGGATGAAAGAGCTCAAAATCATTTATTTTTTCACCAGTTGAAATAAAAATAATTGGCTTACCTGTTAATTCAACGATCGACAGAGCAGCACCACCTCTAGCATCACCATCAAGTTTGGTTAGCACGACCGCATCAAAACCCACCCCTTGGGAAAATGATTTAGCGGTAAGGGTTGCATCTTGACCGATCATGGCATCGACAACAAAAAAGACTTCATCCGGGTTTACTGCATTACGCACATTTTTTACTTGTTGCATCATTTCTTCATCGATGCCGGTACGACCGGCAGTATCAATAATTACAAAATTATGTAGTTTTTCACTGGCAAATTTTAGGCTTGCTCTTGCCACTCCAACTGGATCACCCACGCCATTTCCTGGCTCTGGAGCAAAGACTGGAATCTTTATCGATTGACCCACAATTTGCAGTTGGGTTACTGCGTTTGGTCGTTGTAGATCAGCTGCTACAAGCAATGGTGTATTTCCTTCATCCTTAAGGTAGTTCGCCAATTTGCCGGCTAAAGAAGTTTTTCCAGCACCTTGCAATCCAGTTAGCAAAATCACTGTTGGAGCATTTTTAGCATATCGCAGTCTGCGAGCGTTGCCCCCTAAGGTTTGGGTTAGTTGATTATTTACAATTTCAAATATTTTCTTCGATGGATTTGTGCTTGTATTTATCACATCGCTTTGTTCTTGAAATTTTTCTAGGATTTTGGCCGAAAAAATATCGGCCACTTCAAGTGCCACATCAGACTCAATTAGGGCAACTTTTATGTCTTGAACAAACTCAACTAACTGTGGCTGTGTAACTTTGCCACGTAGGCCAGAAAAGAGTGTAGAGAATCTCTGGCCTAACGCTTCGAACATGGAGGCATCTTACATTTTATTTAGATGGCGCTTTCACCACTCTCACCAGTTCTGACCCGAGTGACTGACTCAACTGATGTTGCCCAAACTTTTCCATCACCGATACTTCCGGTTCTAGCAGCATCGACAATCACCTTGATTACCTTGTCACTCTCCTTGCTGCTAACTAATATTTCCAATCTAATCTTTGGAATTAGATCAACCTTGTATTGAGCGCCTCGATAAACCTCAGTTAGTCCAAGTTGGCGGCCAAAACCTTTTGCCTCTGAAACAGTCATGCCAGTAATACCAACACCAATCAGAGCCTCTTTGATAGCGTCGAGTTTTTGTGGCTTAATGATTGCGGTTATTAACTTCATGATCTAAAACCTCCACTTGAACTAGTTGTTAATTCATATCCAGTTTCAGCATGTTGATCGTAATCAATTCCCGAAACTTCAGCCTCTTCTTTCACTCGCAAGCCAATAGTTTTATCGATAGCAAAGCCGATAATTAGGGTTACGATAAAAGAATAAGTGAGTACAAAGAAAGCACCAAAAGCTTGCTTGCCAAGTAATGCAGTTCCACCGCCATAGAAAATTCCATCTAAGCCCAGGCTATTGATCGCACTGCTGCCGAAAAATCCTATTGATAAGCATCCCCACAATCCACCAACTAAGTGCACACCCACTACATCCAGTGAGTCATCAAAGTTGAATAGATACTTAAGCCCAACTGCTAGGGCACAAAATGCCCCAGCAAGTAAGCCAATTACGACAGCTGCCCATGGCGCCACAAATGCACACGCAGGTGTGATTGCAACTAAACCAGATATAGCACCAGATGCCACACCTAATGAAGTTGGATGACCATCTCGAATTTTTTCAACCAACAACCAGCCAAGTGCTGCTGCTGCAGTTGCTACTTGAGTATTTAATAAAGCAATAGCTGCAACACCATTTGCGCCCAGCGCTGACCCAGCGTTAAAACCAAACCAACCAAACCACAAAAGCCCAGCGCCAATTAAAACTAATGGCAATGAGTGAGGTCGCATCGACTCACGTCGCCACCCAACTCGCCTACCCAAAATAATCGCCATGGCTAATCCAGCAGCACCAGCATTAATATGAACTGCGGTTCCACCGGCAAAATCTTGGACACCACGAGCAGCTAAGAATCCAGTACCGGTAACGGTATCGCCAACCTTGTTACCAAATGCGAAGACCCAATGCGCGACTGGGAAATAAACCACGGTCACCCAAATGGCTACGAAGACTGCCCATGCAGTAAATTTTGTACGGTCTGCAATTG
>SXRC01000087.1 GCA_005793655.1 Actinomycetota bacterium | reverse complement strand
GGATTTCAAATGCCGGAGTTTCAGAATTTTATACCGTATTAGCCTCAACTGATCTAAGTAAAGGTGCAAAAGGAATCACGGCATTTGTAGTTGAAAAATCAGATGCGGGTGTTTCATTTGGTGCACATGAGAAAAAAATGGGCTTTCGTGGATCACCAACTCGTGAGGTTTACCTTGATAAAGTAAAAATTAATGATGATCGAAGACTAGGAGAGGTTGGAGCTGGCTTTGCACTTGCAATGAAAACCTTAGATCACACCAGAATTACCATCGCTGCTCAAGCTTTAGGAATTGCACAGGGTGCCTTTGATGTTGCTAAGAAATACGCCCATGAGCGTCAACAATTTGGAAAGCCTATTTTTGATTTCCAAGGAATCCAATTTATGTTGGCTGATATGGCAATGCAGATTGAAGCTGCAAGACAATTAACCTACGCCGCTGCAATCAAAAGTGAGCGGGGAGAGAGTGATCTGACATTCTTCTCAGCAGCGAGCAAATGTTTTGCAACTGATGTTGCAATGAAGGTAACAACTGATGCCGTGCAAATACTAGGTGGCTATGGGTATGTAAGTGATTATCCAGTTGAGCGGATGATGCGAGATGCTAAATTAACTCAGATATATGAGGGCACAAATCAGATTCAGCGGGTGGTAATGGCCCGAAATCTAGAGACTTTAACTAACTAAAACCTAACAATAATCTCTGGGGTAGCAGCAGCATTAACTTTTTGATCATGTGCTTCAACTGGCAAGCTCTGACTAGTTAACTCTCCGCGATGTAAGAGGGCTATTTTCCAAGCGGTGCTGCGCGCAAGGGCTCGATCATAGGAGCCACCACCTTGACCCAAACGATTTCCTTCTCGATCTACATGAAGTGCTGGCACAATTATTACTTCAAGTTTGATATCAGTTTCAGCATTTCCAATTGGTTCTAGAGTTTTTTCTGATTTTTTAAGATTCTCTTGCTTACCATCCCAACTTACCCACTCTAAATCATTATTTTTTAGCATTCTAGGCAGAAATAATCTTTTTCCACTTGCTAGTAGTTTTTGATTTAAATCACCAGTTTCTGGCTCAAACTCATATGAGATATATGTGCCAACATTTTGCACATCTTTTACTTCTTTCGCAGTGAGAATATGCAGCCAACTTTCCTTCATAAATCGATCTTGGCGTTCTTTTCGATACTGTTTACGAAGTTGTGATTTATTTTCATTACCAGCCATGCACCTACCTTAATTTATGGCTTGGGCAAAGTAGGGTTTAGGTATGGAAGATTTGATACCAGTTGCCCAGCTGCAAGAGCGTTTACTGGCGCTGAGTGAGCCTTTAACACCGTTGGATCTGCCGCTGCTTGATGCCCATGGCGCCACCCTTGCTAGTGATTTATTGGCAGATGAAAAAATTGTAATAAAAAATGGCCAACGAATAGGTTCAAATCAGATTGCCCTTGCCGCCTCCTTGGGCTTGGACAGATTGCCAGCTCGGCCTCATCCTCGGGTAGTAATTATTAGTGCTGGTGATGATCTAGTTGAGCCAGGTAGCAAATTGGCAACACAAGAGGATGAGTATGAATCCAACTCCTGGTTTTTAACTACCTTTGTTAAAGAGGCTGGTGCACATGCCTTTCGTGTGCACACTATTGCAGAAACAGCAGAGCAATTAAAACTAATCATTGAAGATCAATTAGTCAGAGCAGATTTAATTGTTATCAGTGGTGAATCACAGGATGAGTCATTTGATCTAATCAACTCAGTAATCTCTAAGTTAGGTGAAATTACAATTGTTACCCCAAATCTTGCTGAAAGTGGCAAACATAGTTACGGCTTGATTGGCCCAGATAAGATTCCAGTAATTTGTTTACCTGGTGATCCAGTTGGAAATTACTTGTCAGCTGAAATTTTTATTCGGCCCCTTATTTTAAAAATGTTAGCCAGACAAGTTATTCAGCGACCAATGAAAAAGATTAAATTAAGTAAGGCAATCAGCAGCGAGCCTGGCAAAATGCAGTATGTGAGAGCTAGCATAAATTCCGATGGTCAGGTCACTCCACTTTCTAACCAAGAGTCAATCACCACCTTATCTTCCACTGACTGCTTAGTTTTGGTAAATGAGAAAGATGAAAAACTGAGTTCAGGTGATTTGGTAAATGTAATGATGATTAATCAGGAATAATCTTGAAAAAATTAATTGATAACGAATTAATTTTAAAACCAATCAGGTTCAGGGATAAAGCCCAATGGGATGGGGTCCGCACAGTAAATCGAGATTGGCTATCACCCTGGGAGGCAACTAGGCCAAACATAGATAACAAATCACCATTACCTTCCTACTACGGGATGGTTATGCAACTAAATCGAGAAATTAGAGCGGTTAGATCAATTGCACTTGGTATTTGGTTGAAGGAGAAAAAAAGTGAAATCCTTATTGGTCAGATCACACTTGGTGGAATAATTTTTGGTGCAATGCGTGGCGCACATATTGGTTATTGGATTGATCAACGATTTGCAAATCGAGGTTATACAACTCGGGCAGTAAAACTTTTGAGTAATTTTGGTTTTGATTCGCTCAAACTTCATCGAATAGAAATTAATTTACGTCCAGAAAATGAGGCGTCAAAGCAGGTGGCAATAAAGGCAGGGTATGAGCTAGAGGGTGCACGTAATAATTACCTACATATTGCAGGTGATTGGCGAAATCACATTACTTTT